>JBLNEJ010000503.1:0-10180 GCA_050262535.1 Clostridia bacterium | reverse complement strand
AACAAACTCCTCTACCGTTACAAAGCCTAGCGCTCGCCATGCCTCCCGTTTGTAAAACTCCGTGCTTAGCCCCATCACTGCCCATATTCGTGCATGACGTCGCAACCCGTCCACTACCTTTTCTGCTGATGAGTACGAGCCGTTATTCCAGTTCGGATCAGACGTAATCGCTTCCTTCAACGTTTCGGCGAACAGGAAATCATGCGCCGTGTTCCTTGCGGTTCCCGCAATCGGGGCCGCACGCTTGACCATGTCAGGGAAGCGGACCGCCCATTCATACGTTTGCTGCGCCCCCATCGATCCGCCGAAAATAAGCGCAAGCTGGTCGATTCCGAATTTTTCAGTAAGAAGGCGATGCTGGGCACGGACATCATCGCTGATGCGTACTTTCGGAAAATGGGGTCCACCGTATGGCTGCGGACTGTTGTGCGGAGAGCTGGAAAGACCATTGCCAATCTGGTTGACGATCACAATGAAATAGCGGTCAGGATCAAGCGCACGCCCCTTGCCGATATAGGATTCCATGATCTTGCTGGTCCCGGCATACCAGGTCGGTATCAAAATAGCATTGTCTTTCTGCTCGTTCAACTCGCCAAATGTCTTGTACGCCAGCTTGCAATCAGGGATCGTTTCGCCTTCTTCCAACCGAAAATCACCAAGGCTGAAGGTTTCATACGGACCATGAACCTTTTGCGAGTAATAGCTGTTTTCGATCATGTGCTTGAATCCCCCTGTCATATAAAAAGCCCCCTTCACATGACTGCCTTTGCCTGACCTGCTATCGGCAAGCAGGCTGCTGAACATTCATATTCCGGGGACCTATTTATTTTGTATTTCCATCCACAATTTTGATATAAGTTACATTTTTTACATTAATCACAATATCGTCGTATTGCATCCAGCCATCGCTTTGACTTTGGTTTGCCACCATTTGAATGATTTCTTCCGGGCTCGTCGTGACGATGGACGCTTGATCTCCACCACTGAAATGAAAGATGATTCTTTTTTCTTCTGCCATGTCTTACCCCTCCTCCTGAACATTTTCGACATTTGGGAAGGGTTTCCTCTTCTGAAACAGAATTACCGCTCAGCGTCGACACCGACAGCCTGCTGAATCGTCGCAAAGCCGTCCCGCTCCAACAGCTGCACGAGCCGCTGGTTGATTTGTTTCGCAATAGCAGGACCTTGGTAGGCCATCCCGGAGTATACCTGAATCAAGCTTGCTCCTGCCCTGATCTTGGCATAAGCGTCGTCTCCATCAAAGATTCCGCCCACTCCGACAATCGGAACCTGCGAACCGACCGTCTGGTAAATCTCCTTCACCCATGTCGTCGAACGCTCGGTTAGCGGGCGTCCGCTCAAGCCACCAGCCTGTCCGGCGTTCGGATGATTTTTGACCGGTTCGCGCGACAATGTCGTATTGGTGGCAATAATACCCGCGGCCCCTTCTTCGACTGCCGCTTTAACCACATCATGCATCTGCTCATCGGACATATCGGGCGCAACCTTAAGCAGGATCGGTTTGGCTTCCATTCCCTCCGCCTCCAGCTGACCTGCCTTCTGGCGAATCGCCCGAAGCAGCTGCCGCAGACTTTCCGTCTCCTGCAAATCACGCAGATTCGGCGTATTGGGCGAGCTGATGTTGATGACAAAATAATGACCGTAACGATAAAGGGCATCCAGGCATTTCTGATAGTCGCTGGCCGCTTCTTCATTGGGCGTCACTTTGTTTTTCCCGATATTGATGCCGACCGGAATCCCTGCTTGCCGATAGTTGGCCAGATGCTGAGCTGCGGCGGCTGCCCCGTGATTGTTAAAGCCCATCCGGTTGATGATCGCCTGGTGCTCTGCCAACCGGAACAAGCGCGGTTTGTCGTTTCCGCTCTGTCCGACGGGAGTAATCGTACCGACCTCGACGGAACCGAAGCCAAGCGCTGCAAAGGCGTGGTAAACCTCGGCGTTTTTGTCAAAACCGGCAGCCAAGCCGACCGGATTGGGAAAAGTAAGGTTCCACAGCTTGACGCGCAACCGTTCATCCTGAAAGTCATACATCGATCGCAATGTCGCTTTGCCGCCCGGGACGCTTTCTGCAAGCCGAAGCGCAGCAATTGTCCGTTCGTGTGCGACCTCCGGGTCCATCTTGAATAATAGGGGTCTTACCAGTTGGTACACCTTATGTCCACTCCTTGACTCTCGATTTTCTGCCTTTGAGCATATCATATTGTGGTGCTAGAGGAAAATGGAGAAAAACGCTCCGTGTAGTTGGGGCACCTTCTGGGGGTAGCACTGGCCGCCTCCATTCCAAAAGCGGAACCAGCGTCCAAAACATGCGGATTCAGGGGTGATTGAAACGTTGGACGCAAAGGCAGGTTCCGCTTTTTCCACTCCGACTGGGGGTGTCAGGCGGAGTGGAAAAAGGAGAAAACACTCCGGCGGGGTGGGACGCTTGCGAGGAGGTATGAATGTCCGGTTCCATTCCGAAAGGGGAACCCGCTTCCAAAACATGCGGATTCAGGGGTGGTTGACACGTTGGACGCTAAAAGCGTGTTCCCCTTTCTCCATTCCACCTGGGTAAGCGTCCCAAAGCCTGCGCTTATTTCTCCTTTTTCCTCTACCAGCTGCTGGTGATAAAAGATTTTAAAAATCCTTTATCACAATCTCCTCTGTTTTCCCTCGATGTGTGAATAGAGACCACAGCTCGTGGGAAAAGCAGGTTTCCAGGCGGAGCGACTAGCGGAACCCGGCTTAGCGGAGCAGCGATTCGCGGGAATCAGAAGCGTCACCTTGAATACGCTACGTAGCGGTTACCACTTTGACGCTTCCCCGCGAATCGGTGCGTAGCGGACAGTTCCCCGCTTCCTCGCTGGGTGGAGACCGGAGCGCAGATCGGAAACCCGCTTCTCCCCTCCACTGCAGCCCCTACCATACAGACGAAGAAAAAGAGAAGGCCCCCAGGCCTCCTCTTTGTGAATTTCACCAATTAGTTGTTTACCAAAACGAGCTCATCAATCGAATGGTATGGCAGGTTGTGCGCATCAGCAACACCTTTGTAGGTGACTTTGCCGTCGATGACGTTTACGCCGCGAGCGAGTGCCTTGTTGGAAGAAATCGCTTGCGCATAACCTTTGTTGGCGATTTGCAGCGCATATGGAACCGTCACATTGGTCAGTGCCAGGGTGGACGTACGTGCTACTGCACCCGGCATGTTCGCTACGGAATAGTGAATCACGCCAAAACGCTCATACGTTGGGTTGTCGTGTGTCGAAATACGGTCTACGGTTTCGATTGAACCGCCCTGGTCGATCGCAACGTCGACGATTACAGAGCCTGGAGCCATTGTTTTCACCATGTCTTCGGTTACGAGACGAGGAGCGCGGGCACCCGGGATCAATACAGCACCTACCAGCAGGTCGGCTTTTTTCACCGCATTGGCAATGTTGAAGCTGTTGGACATGAGCGTTTGCACACGTCCGTCAAACTGGTCGTCCAGTTGACGCAGGCGGTCTGCACTGATGTCGAGAATCGTAACATTCGCACCAAGACCGAGCGCCATTTTCGCTGCGTTGGTACCCACGATACCGCCGCCAACGACGACAACCTCGCCTTTTGGCACACCAGGTACGCCTGCGAGCAAAACACCTTTTCCGCCATATGGCTTCTCAAGGAATTGCGCACCGATTTGAACAGCCATGCGGCCTGCCACTTCACTCATCGGGGTCAACAGCGGCAGCGAGCCATTGTCCAGCTGTATTGTTTCATACGCGATTGCGACGACCTTTTTGTCGATCAACGCGCGCGTCAATTCCGGTTCCGGCGCAAGGTGCAAATACGTGAACAGGATCAAGCCCTCACGGAAATATTCATATTCAGGAGCAAGCGGTTCTTTTACCTTCATGACCATATCAGCATTCCAGGCCTCCGCAGCAGTTGCTACGATTTGCGCACCGACCGCTGTATAATCGGAGTCAGTGAAACCGCTTCCCAAACCAGCGTTGGTCTCAACCAATACTTTGTGGCCGTTTTGAACCAGTGCTGTGACACCAGCTGGCGTAATCGCCACGCGGTTTTCGTTGTTTTTAATCTCTTTGGGAACACCCACAATCATGATAAAAGCCTCCCTCTACGGTATCCTTGTCAGTTCGAATGAAACTCATACCTACATTGTACAGTCTTTTCCCAAGATTCTCTTTGGTGATTCCCTTCATTTTGGCAGCCAGCTGTTTGTGGATTTTCACAAACACCCCTTACTTCTCCTTGTCCAGTTTATCCATCTTCATATCGAGATAAAGCGATGTCCGCTGGTTTTGATCATCCAGGTCCACTTCCAGTATTTCTTCGATCCGCCGCAGCCGATACCCAAGTGTATTGATGTGAATGTGCAGACGCTTGGCCGCTTGGTTCACCCTCCCTGCCAAATCGAGGAAAATTTCCAGCGTCTCCAGCAGGTTCGTCTGATTCTCCTGATCGTAGCGCTTCAGCTTCATCAAGCGCTCGCTGACGTACCCCTCTGCATCGCTCCACTTCTTCAATTGCAGCAAAAAGCGGTATATCCCGAGCTGCTGAAAGCCCTGGATTTTGCCAGATTCCTGTGAAAAAATACGCTTGACCTGCAGCACCTGCAGCGCTTCCCGATAGCTCTTCACGATATCCTTGTACCCCTGATACGACTGTCCATAGCCGGCTATCATTTGCTCGCCAAGCTTGGAGAGCGCATCATGGAGATATTGCTCCATGTGCTTGGTAAGCGATGCCCCCTCCCTGGAGGCGGTTGCCGGAAGTCCGATCAGGAGGATCAGCTGTGAGCCATCGAGTACCCATAGTAGCTTGTCGCGCATTAGCAGCGGGTACAAATATTGCTCCAGATGGACGCCGCTTGCTTCAATAATACAAACCAGATAGGGCGTCGGCAGCGTCAACGAAAGCGACTCAGCCTTGCGCTTGATCGCCGTTTCACTGCTATGGTTGCCTAGCAGCAATTCCCAGAAAAATTCCTTTCGTCGCTGCTCCTCCGCTTTCCGTTTCCCCTGACGCTGCACCAATCGAGGCACAGCCGCACGAGCCGCCTGCCGGAGAATTTCGTCATCTTCTACCGTCAGCGGCCGGTTGACCTCCTGGGCCCAAATGTACCCCAGCACCTCAGCCCCTTTGCGAATCGCAATCGCCACCCGGTTGCCGAGCCCGACCTCGTCCTTTGCCGGAATATGCACAGGCTCGTCACGAGTCAGCAGCTGTTGGAACACCCCGTCCTTCCACAGCCGGGTCAACACCTTTTCCGGGACACGCCGTCCCATGATCGTGGACCAACGCGCCTGGTCCGTGCTTTCTCCATGCGAGCTGTAGGCGATCAGCTTGTGATCGGAGTCTTCGATCGTAATCGGATTTTGGACCAGCTCGGCAATTGCGTCGGCCAGTTCGTCTATATCCGCTTGCTGAAACTGGTTGAAGTGGTCCGGACCGTCAGCCATCGTATTCACCTTCTTTTTCTTTCGAGCAGCATGTGTATTTTTCCATTATATCGCGAATAGAAGGGGAGAAAAACCGCTTGGGCGCCTAACATTTACGACAGAACGCAAAAAAACTGCACTTCGGCAGTTTTTCTCCTTGTGAGGCGATGAATGATTCATGTCCAGCGTGCAACCGCATCTAATATTTTGTCTTTCTGAAACGGTTTCACGATAAAATCCTTGGCCCCTGCCTTGATCGCTTCAATCACCATCTGGCGTTGGCCCATTGCCGAGCACATCAGGATTCTCGCGTCGGGGTCAATTCCGATAATTTCCCTCACTGCGTCAATCCCTTGCATCTCCGGCATTGTAACATCCATTGTGACGATATCGGGCTGCAATTCCTTGTATTTATGAACAGCCTCAACACCGTTGCACGCAACTCCGCAAACCTCATGCCGATCCTCCAGCATCTGAACCAGAATCTGACGCATGAACGCAGCATCGTCAACAATCAATATGCGCGCCACCACTACTCCCCCAATTGTTAACCCAAGTAAGCAAATAGACCTACATAAAGATAGTAGCAATTTCCCCTTTATTTCTCTAGTGAAAAAATAACAGAAAATTCGACACTATTCCCCTCGAAATCCGACAACCGCTTGCGGATCAGGCATCTGAGGATGTGGCGTCGTTTCAATGATTTCCGGTCGGTTTGTGTGCGTTACTTCATCGGGTATCTCAATTTGCGGTACTTCCGGCAATGGTCTTTCCATCCTGTTCACCAGCTTTCCTCCATTTGTTCTTTGTTATCATTTGCTGACTGATGGTAAGCTATGCGTTTTGGGGAATACTGAAAAAGTCATCAAAAATCACTTCCCTGTCAGGAGGCGTTCTTCATGCACAACAAACATCATTTGATCCAACAGCACCATGAATGGGCCAACGTGCATCGTTCCCATGCCCACGCCCTTCAGCAGCAAGCCCATTATCATCACCAGCAAGCGCAGTTGCATCAACAACATGCCATGAGCCATGCCCAAGGACAGGGCAGCATGCACCTGACCACGACGAATCCGCTCAATACGGCCTACAACAATCAAGTGTCACCGACCGCTCTTGTTTTCCACGGCAGTGTTTCCCCTCAGGCGATGGAATCATTGCAGCAATTCCAGGGGCAATTTTCACAGCAATCAGGCCATAGGCACCTGGCCCCGCACATGATGCATGCGACGGAAAACCATGCAGCCATGCAACGCGGCTACCGTTTCTGATAGGCGCGAACCCGTACCCGTTTTGGGCGCGGGTTTTCATTTGTTCTGGTATGTGCATGCAAGATTTGATATCGTAAAGAGATAATCAACCTACGGGTTTTGTTACAAAGGATGAGTTTGGATGAAAAACAAATTTCTTGTCTTGCTCCTCGTGCTGTTGAGCGTGGCCGCAACGAGCGCCGGAACGATCATGCAAAGACTGTATGGAAACGGACAAACCATCGGTCTTATTTTCGCATCCGCCTTTCTGGTAGCAGCCATCATTGCCGGAGCCTGGCGCAGTCCGAAACAATAGTAGCAAGCAACCAAAGTCGTGCTTCGCATTTGCGAATGGGCACGGCTTTTTTCTTTGAATTCATTGGCAAAGCCTTTCGAAATGCATATTGTTTACCAAAGGCAATTTTGTTGACATTCATAAACATCATTTCAAGGAGGCAACTGAATATGAACGAAAGGATTGAGCGATTTGTCATGACCCTCTTGTATGTACTAGCTTGTCTTTTGTTCGCATAAACATCGATCTTGACATTTTCAAATGATTCGATTATCTTCTAATTAGATAATAATCGAATTAAAGAGTAGAGGTGTCCAATCATGCCATACCCTTTTCCTGAAGAAAGCGCTCGGTTGACATTTCATCACCTGACTGAAGAAGATTTGTTCGGGTGTTTGCCTATTTACAATTCCAATCCAGCCTTTATGCAAATGTCGGAGGGCTCTCCTGTTGTTACCATAGACACTGTGCGGAAGGATTATCGGGAAACCCAGGAGTTGACTGGCCCTTATTGTATGGGATTCCGTGAAAAAGCGGGTGACGGTACCCTCATCGGTCTGGCCCAGTTTATTCTCGATAACCCGCGCGATCATAATCCGTGGCTTGGCCTGCTCATGATTCTTCAGGAGAAGCAACGGCGCGGCTATGCCGTTGAATTTCTTGCCATCCTGCACGCTTGGTTGAAAGAAAATGAATTTGCCAATCTGCACCTTGCTGTATTAGAACAGAATCAACGTGTCGTGAGTTTCTATGAATCATGTGGCTATGAAGCATATGAATGGCGGGAGACACCCACATTAGGCAAGGTTCTTTGCATGTCGATTCAGCTGTAGTGCGAACCGTTCCCTATACACTGACAAAGACCCCGAACAGCTCGGGGTCTTCTTTACGCTTGCTTATTCCTCTTGTTCATTCATGCAACGTTCGCACTGATACAAATACGATTCATGCTGCTCTTCTATGAGATGACCACACTCGATACAATGCTTGATGTGGCAATTGCGGTAAAATTCAGATACTGAAATCATGGTTCTCTCCCCCGGTTCGTCGGTTTTCTTATTCTTATTGTATTATAACAGAAAGAAAATGTGAATAGTTGTTCCAAACAGTTTATCAGAAAAATCTTCTTTTCAGGGGAGGATTTCTTCTTTCCGAAGGCGAATATTGACCTTTTGCGTCGTTTTTACATGAGTTGAAAGGAGCCAGCCAGCGCCATGAACACCCGCTTACAATGGTTTCCTTTGCTTTTCGTCGCGGTGGTTGTCGCTTTGCTGGTTTGGATCACCTGGCGATTTTCAAGCAATATTCAGCAATTGAACACCATTCACTCACATCCTCAATTTCGGGTAGCACTTTTGCTTGAGGGTCCTTCCTTTGACCAGGGCTGGAATAGCAGCGCACTGGAAAGCATCACAGGTTTGCGCGAAAAATTTTCATTTGAACTGGAGATCGCTGACCAGCTTTCCGCTTCCAAAATAACGGAAACAGCGTCAAATTACGCTGCTCGGGGGTACGATTTAATCATTGGTCACGGAGTCGCTTTTTCCGAACCATTCAAACAGGTTTCCCCATATTTTCCAAACACGCGGTTTGTAACGTTCAACGGGGAAGCGCAATATGCCAATCAGACAAACATCGGCTACGATATGAACGGATCGGGCTTTTTGATGGGAAAACTGGCCGCCTTGATGAGCAAAACGAACAAGGTCGGCTACCTTGTAGCGGATTTTCCCAATGAGCGGAGTCAGCTTGAATGGTTCAAACGGGGCGTTGCCTCGGAGAAGCCGTTGGCAAAAGTCATTGTCCAAACGGTTAAAGGCTATAACGACAAGGAAGCAGCCGTGCAGGCCGCCCGCGTGATGATTTCGCAGAAGGTCGATGTGCTCTATACGCTTGGCGACAGCTTCAATCTGCCTGTCATTATGGAAGCGCAAAAGGCCAACATCTATGCGATCGGCTATATCGCCGACCAGCGCTACATCGCGCCAAACCATGTGCTCGCTTGCATCGTGCAGGATGTCGGCATGATGTACTATCAAATTTTCAGCCAATATGCAGCAGGTCACCTGCCGTCCGGCAATGTACACTACGGCTTGCCCGAGGGTGCCAATCGGTTGAGTCCATTTGGGCCGATGGTTCCGGCTTCCGTGCAGCAAGCCATTCACGCGGAATTAAAGCGAATCATGCAAAAAAAGCACATTACTAGCGGAAACAGCACGACCACCGGGAGGGAATCGTAATGCGCGTGTTTCGAAAGATGGGCTTTCAACAAAAAATGCTGCTCAGCTACCTGGTCATGATGCTTTTGATCGGAACGGTCGCTCTTCTGTTCAGCTACCAAATGACCAGGATCACCACGGATGAATTGCAGCTTTCCCAAAAAATATTGCCGCAAACAAGCGCGCTGTTAAATGTCAAAAACCAGCTGTATTCCAAAACGTACGCCCTGAAAATGTATGCCATCACCCGTCAGCAAACGTACCTGGATAAATACTACAGCGGGATGATGCAGCAAAGCCTGCTTGAGCAAATCACCCGTTCACAGGAAAATGATCAGCTGTACTCCATTGCCACGCGGATCAGTGAGCTCGATTTCATTTTTTTCAACAAAATCAACCCGCTGCTCCAAGCCAAAAACGTCGATGGGGTTACCTATGTATTGAACACGGAAGTGGAGCCGCGGATTATTCGCCTGGAGCAGGAGCTTGCCTACACGCTTCATCGGCTGGAGTATGATACCCAGCTGGAATTCACACGGACGAACCAGAGTCTCAAGGTCGCTCTGATCCTGACCTATACGGTTTCCGTGGCGGCGATCCTGTTTGGCCTGTTCTGCGCCTTCTACTTCCGCAAACAGCTGCTGCGGCCCATCGAATCATTGATCGTGCAGGTGCGTCAGGTATCCTACGGAACATTTGGGAAACAGGTGACGTATGAAGCACGCGATGAATTTTATGAGCTTGCCAGCGAGTTTAACAAAATGTCCAAAAATATCGCCGAGCTGTTTTTGCATACGCAACGCCAAAACGAGATTTTGCTAGAGGAAAAACGGGTTCGCGAGCAAATTCTCGACTCATTGCCGATCGGCGTCATCACCCGGTATACACCAACGAACGAGGTGCATATCAATCAAAAAGCCCAGGCATTGGTCGAGCTTGATGACAATTGGATGCCACGGGCAGCCGATC
>JBLNEJ010000502.1:0-6709 GCA_050262535.1 Clostridia bacterium | reverse complement strand
AATGAATTAACCCCGAACGACCGCTATCTGGTGCGCGTCATACGACCGATCAGCTTTGCCGAGATGGGCTTTTTCACCCATCTCTATTTGCCGTTGATCGGCATTGAAGCTTACTCTCTCTATCACCTGTTGCTTCATGAAGTACAGGAGGCGAGCGGCGCTTCAGCGGAAAATACACATCGTGGCCTGATGTTGATGGCCGCCATGCCGCTGGATCGAATTTTGTCTGCGCGTGAGCGACTGGAAGCGATGGGCCTGATGGAGGTATATCGCCGGGAAAATCGACAAAGAGATTACTACTTTGAATACAGGCTAAAGCCACCGCTTTCGCCCAAGCAATTTTTCGCAGAGGATATATGGCCGGTCATGCTCCTTAATCAGGTAGGCAACATGAAGTACGAGCAAATTCGACGAAAGTATGCCGACCAGCTTGCCTGCGATCTGGAGCAGGAGTATCCGTATGAGGAGAACATGACGAAGCCGTTTTATGAGGTGTATCAAACATTAACGGCATCGGAGCTCGATGTGCGTCCTGGTTCGGAAACGGACAAGTTCATGGCCCGAATGGAGATTCGCTACCCGGCAGCAGCGCTGGACAGCATGTATGAAGCACAGGTCGAGGATCGGCTGAGCCTCTCATCACTCCGACTGAATCTTCCCAAGGAATTGAATGCGACAGAGATTTTGACGAACGATAATATCCAGTTTTTTTACAAGCTGATGCACTTCTATCAAATGGACAGCTGGGTGTTCGGTGTCGAGCTGGCTGACTGGACGCTGTATAAGCACGGACGCTTGGACTCGCTTGCCCTGCGCAAACGACTGCTGCAGAAATATTTGGGCAAGGAGCTGCAATCGGTTCCTGTCCAGGATGCCGATGTGGCGGCAGGGAGTTTGCCGGAGCCGGGGAGTGTCGGTTTTGTTCGTGTCTGCCGTCGCTATTCTCCGCTTTCTTTGCTGGAGCTTGTGGTGGGAGGAAGAGTGAACAAAACGTTCGCCGAGCGCGCAGAAGCGCTCGTATTCACCGATGGGCTAACGCCTGAAGTCGTGAATGCGTTGCTGCTCCATTCGTTGCGGAGCACGCAGATGGAGTTGCCCAAGACGTATGTCGAAACGGTTCGTGACAGCTGGAAGGCGCAGCAAATTACGACAGTGGAGGGTGCGGTGAAGCATCTCCTTGAACGCGCGGAGGCGCAAGGGAAGGCGAGTCCCGAGGTAAAGAAGACCAAACGGGAGACGACAAACCGCCGGGGGACAAGGACGATACCCCAGGACAAGCTGCCTGCATCGGTACAGCGGCAGCTTGAGCGCGAACAGACGCAGGAGAAGGCCGAGAATGTGCCCAAACAAGCAAAGCAGGCGAAGAAAACAGTCAAGGATGTACCGGAATTGCATGCCTTGCTGCAATCGCTGCGCAACCGGGAGAAGGGAGGGGGAGAATAGATGGATTCAATCGGAACGTTTTTTGAAGAGCTGGCGAAGCGTAGTCCTCGGACGATTCGCACGCCCGATCAGCAGCTGGACAAAATGCTGCAATCGTCTGCGTATTTGCAGGAGTTTCACCGACAGCATGCCGAGCTGACACGAGATGATCTGCTGCGCTCGCTCTCGATGGTGTATACGGCGGTCAAGGAACAATACTGTTGCCAAAAATGTACGACACTTGCCGAGTGCCCGAATCTGGTCAAAGGTCATGTGACCGTTTTAGACGTGCAAAACCGCCAGATTGTCAGCGCGATATCCAGCTGTTCCAAGTTTTTGGCGCATGAAGAGATGCAGCGTTCACGGAAGCTGATGCGCAGCTATTATGTTGCGGAGCAAACGCTGCTCGCTGATTTTGCGACTACGCTGGAGATCGATGTTGACAATCAGGCGGCGGTTGCGGCTGCCGTCCGCTTTTGCGACGATTTTACCCTTGGCAAAAAGCCGAAGGGACTGTATGTACATGGACCGTTTGGGGTCGGCAAAAGCTTCCTGATGGGAGCGGTGGCACGAGAGCTGTCCAAGCACAACGTTCCCTCATTGATGGTATATGTACCCGATTTCGTAAGGGAGATCAAGGAGTCCATCGCGGATCAGTCCTATACGAGCAAGCTGGAGCTGCTCAAGGAGATCCCCGTCCTGATTCTCGATGACATTGGGGCAGAAAGCCTGACGCCCTGGATTCGCGACGAAATTCTTGGTGTCATTTTGCACAGCAGAATCAGCAAGCAACTGCCGACGCTGTATACGTCCAACTATTCGCTGGAGGAGCTTGAGGAGCATCTGTCGATCAGCAACGGGAACCGGATCGAGAGCACCAAGGCGGCGCGGATCATGGAACGAATTCGTCATTATGTAGAGGTTTGTGAAGTCGATGGAGAAAACCGCAGGCTGCACGTCTGAGTGCGTAGCCTGCGGTTTTTGCTTTTTATTTGGCAGGAAGCCCAAGCACGCTGGTGACGTTCCAATAAGTGAAAGCAAGCACTTCCCGTGCTTTGTGGTAGGGGATGGTCAGTACCTTCGATTCGGCGGCGGCAGGAGTAACATCCATCTCAAGGGCTTCAGCCATATCGACTGCGCGGGCCAAATGGAAGCCATGGCTGACGACATAAGCATTGGTGAAGCCGTATTCCTGCATGATGTGCCGGCTGTTCTGTAGATTTTCGTAGGTCGTGTGGGATTGCTCCTCGAGCAAAATGTCGTCCTCCGGGATTCCTTGCTCTAGCAAATAGTTCTTCATGGCAAGCGCCTCGGAGATTTGCTTCCCTTCACCAACTCCGCCGCTTGCGATCAGCTTCTTCACATAGTGTTCTTTATAGAGAGTGACGGCGACAGCGAGGCGTTCCCGCAACCCCGGACTGGGACGCTCGCCCCATACCGCCGCCCCCAGCACGATGGCGGCATCTGCTTTTCGCGTAGGTGTGGCACCTGCTTTTTCCACCTCCTGAATCCGATGCAGCGTGAATCCAACCCAGATTGTTCCGAGCAAAATGACAAAGGCAATCAAGCGGACAAAACGCCTTCGCAGACGAGAGAATGGCATGGCTGTTCTCCCCTCCCAAGCTTTTTTCCTAAAACTAGCAAAGGAACGGTGTGAGGTCAAGCCAAGAATAAGGATGTCCCTTGCGCCGATGACGACGGAGAGGACACCCTGTTGAAAGCAAAGCCGATGCTAGGCTGTTTTACCTGTGTTCGCTGGAGCGGATTCAACCGGTGCTACAGGGGTGAATTCGTTCTCCATCTTGGAGATGACGACCGTTGCCACCCCGTTTCCGATCAGGTTGGTGATGGCGCGTGCTTCCGACATGAAGCGGTCTACACCGAGGAGAAGCGCAATTCCCTCAACCGGAACCATCGGGAATGCGGCCAACGTTGCGGCCAGCGTGATGAAGCCGGAGCCCGTTACGCCTGCGGCACCTTTGGAGGTCAGCATCAGGATTCCGAGCAAGGTCAACTCCTGCCAGATCGTCAGGTCAATGCCATATGCCTGGGCAATAAAGATGGCTGCCATCGACAGATAAATTGATGTACCATCCAGGTTGAAAGAATAACCTGTCGGAATGACAAGGCCGACAACCGATTTGGAACATCCGTATTTTTCCATTCGCTCCATCATGCGCGGCAGCGCCGATTCGGAGGAAGAGGTACCGAGCACCAGCAAAATTTCCTCACGAATGTATTTGATGAAGGAGAAAATGCTGAAGTTGAACATTTTGGCAATGGAACCGAGGACGATGATGATGAACACAAACATCGTCAGATACACCGAGCCCATCAGTTTGCCGAGCGAGAATAGGGAATCAATCCCGAACTTGCCGATGGTGTAGGACATAGCTCCGAAAGCGGCAAGCGGAGACACCTTCATGATCATGTTGACGACACCGAAAAATCCGTGTGCCAGTTTGTCGAACAGCTGAAGTACAGGCTTTGCATTTTGCCCCATGGCGGCAAGAGACAGGCCGAACAGGACAGCAAAGAACAGAATGGGAAGCAGCTCGCCTTTTGCCATTGCGCTGATGATATTGTCAGGAATGATGCCCATCATGAAGTCGACGAAACCATGGCTGCTTTCTGCCGCCGCTTTGGTGTACTTGGAAATATCACCGGTGCCTGCAGCGCTCATGTCGATTCCGACACCCGGCTTTACCAGATTGACGACGAGAATGCCGATCGCCAAGGCAAAGGTGGTAACGATTTCAAAGTAAAGCAATGCTTTTCCACCGATGCGTCCGACCTTTTTCATATCGCCCATACCGGCGATTCCGTTCACGACCGTGAAAAAAACAATCGGCGGAATGACCATCTTGATCAGCTTGACGAATACGTCCGCAATCACTTTCAGTTCCGCGCCGAATTTGGGGAAGAAATGCCCGACGAGTATCCCCAGAATGATCGCAATGACCACTTGCACCGTCATATTTTTGAAGTTGATTCGCATGAGTCCACGTCCTTTAATCGAGAGAATGGAAGCGCTTTATCGATGGACTCATTGTAAACCTTTCAGAATTATTTGAGCGTATACGGTCATATTGATCATTTTGTTCATTTTGGTCACGGTGAAACGAAAAGGAGGTTACCGGGCGCGACGGGCATGCAAACGGTTGATTTCCCGCATCAGGTCCTCGCCAAGTTCAGGCGCAAACTGCTTGTAAAGCGGTTCGAAGGCACGCAGCCATTGCTCACGCTCCTCGGGTGTCTGCTGATGGATGACGAGCGCCGTGTTTTGCCGGATGTTGGCCAATTCCGCTTCGTTTAGCTGCATGGCCTGCTCGTTGCTCCATGCCGTTGTTTCTTTCATCGCTTCCTCGATGCTGCTGCGCACGTCAGGCGGCAGCTTCTCCCAAAACGGCTTGCTTGTTACGACTGCATAGCCGAGATAGCCGTGGTTGCTGAGGGTCATATTGCGCTGAAACTGGTAGAGACGCCGGGAAGCAATGTTGGAGATCGTATTCTCCTCGCCGTCAATCCGTCCGCTCTCGAGCTCGCGATACACCTCGTTAAAGCCCATCGGAACGGGGACCGCGTCAAGTGCCTGCATTTGGGCAGCCAGCACTTTGCTTGGAATAATGCGAAACCGCTGACCAGCGAAATCATGAGGCACATACAGCGGTCCTCGTCTGCTTGTCATCTGCTTGAAGCCGTTGTTCCAGAAAGCCAGCCCCTTCATGTTGTACTCCTCGAGCGAACGGAACAGGATGGTGCCGATTGGACCAGAAAGGCCACGATTCATCTCTTCCTGGTCCCAAAACAGATAGGGCAAGTCGAGCGCTGACCAGACCGGATTGACAGCCGACAGGTTGGAGACCGCTGGAGCAATCATCTGGATTTCGCCTGACTGCAGCGCCTGCACTTCTGTTTCCTCCGAATGGAGCATGCCGTTGGGAAAGACCTGCACTTCCACGCGGCCGTTGGTCTTCTCGGCTACAAGCCGGGAAAAATGCTCCGCAGCCAGACCCTTGGGGGTATTCTCCGCGACGACGTGACTGAATTTGAGGATGATTCGGTCCTTCAGTCCCTCCTGTTCCGCATCATAATCCCATCGGGCGAATAATAGGTCCCGCTGAAACCCGATTACCAGCGCGGCTAGCAAGCCTGCTCCGATAAAAATCGCCATGCTGTACCAAGAACGCATCTGTCTCACCTTCCGAAACAGTTGATTTGTTTGTCCGTTTGTTTCTAGAATATATACTAGCAGGTGAATTTACCGGAAAGGAAGACCGGCTCTGGCGAACATGATCAAAATCAAAGGGAAAATCATGCTGCTTTCCGTGGGGATCGTCCTGTTTGCGCTGGTCATTGGCGGTATCATTCTGCTCGGCAGCATGACCCGAATGCAGGAAGCACAGCTCGGACAACGACTGTTGACGACAGCGCGTACTGTAGCGGAAATACCGCTGATCCAGGAAAAATTGGGACAACCGGACGGCTGGGAGCAGATCGCCCCGACCGCCCGCAAAATTCGCATCATTAACGACGTGACCTACATCGTCGTGATGGATATGAATCGCATTCGTTATTCCGATCCGTTGGCCAAGCGGATCGGATCGGCTTTTACCGGACAGGGGGCCGATGCGGCATTCGCCGAGCATACGTATGTACAAAAGGTCCGGGGCGAACTAGGAACCGCCCTGCGCGCCTATGTTCCGGTGATGGACAAGCAGCATCATCAGATCGGGGTCGTGATGGCGGGCCATCTGTTGCCAAGTATTCCCCAGATGATCGTGGCCCAACGCCAAAATATCGCGGTGACGTTTTTGCTTTCGTTGTTGTTTGGCATATGGGGCTCTTACCAGCTTGCCCGGCATCTGAAAAAAAAGATGCTGAATCTGGAGCCGGAGGAAATTGCCCGCATCCTGGTGGAGCGGACGGCAACCTTTCACGCGATGCATGAAGGCGTGATCGCGATCGACAATGACGAGCGGATCACGATTTTTAACGATAAGGCAAAAGAAATCTTCTCAATCGAAGGGGACGTGATCGGCAGACAGATTCGGGAGGTGATCCCGGAAACACGTCTGCCAGAGGTATTGGAACAGGCCCGATCGTTCCCCAATCAGGAAATTCGTGTCGGAAACGCGCTCATCTGGTCGAACCGATTCCTGATCAAGGTAGACAAGAAAACAGTCGGGGCGATTGCCATCTTCCAGGATCGGACGGAAGTTACGCAGATTGCCGAAGAACTGACCGGCGTCAAGGCATTTGTCGAGGCGCTGCGCGTGCAAAATCA
>JBLNEJ010000501.1:0-3055 GCA_050262535.1 Clostridia bacterium | reverse complement strand
CTGCTTTAGAAACAATGTTTGCTGCTGCTACGCGTGATGGGATCGAGTTGGCCGGAGTCTCCGCCTATCGCTCGCATGAAACGCAAAAGCAGCTGTTTGATCGCTACGTCAAAAAAGATGGCGAAAAGGCCGCGCGAACGTACAGCGCTGTTCCGGGCCACAGTGAACACGAAACCGGATTGGCCATCGACGTGTCCGGCATCAAGGGCGTCTGCGCTGCCGAAGATTGCTTCGCTGACACGCCGGAAGCGAGCTGGCTGGCACAGCACGCTCATGAGTACGGGTTTATCATCCGCTATCCGAAAGGCAAGGAAGCGATTACCGGCTACCAGTATGAGCCATGGCACCTGCGCTTCGTCGGAGCAGCCGTCGCCAAAGAGATCAACAAATCCGGGCTGACCATGGAGGAATTTTACAATGCGATTCCGGTCAACCAGGCGGTCCCCCCGAAAAAATAAGGCATTTCCACGCTTTTAGTGGCCGCCGGGTGCTTTGTTTTCCTGCAAGACATTGCCACCATCGACAACAAACAGCTGTCCGGTAATATAAGAGGCTTGCTCGGAGGCAAGGAAGGCGATCATGTGGCCGACCTCCTCCGGTTTGCCGCTTCTACCGACCGGGGTGTTACGGCCTGCTTCCGCTTCCTTCGGTGTTTGCGAACCGGTTTCGATCCAGCCGGGCGCAACGCTGTTGATGGTGATGTGATCCCGCGCAACCTCAATGGCAATCCCCATGCTCATCCCGACCATCGCAGCCTTGGCCGCACCATAAGCAGCCTCGCCCGGATTGGCGCCCAACGTACCCGTCGTAGAAGAAACATTAATGATGCGCCCGTACCGATTGGCGATCATTTGCGGCAGCACTGCCCTTGTCACATTAAAGCAGGTAGTCAGGTTGCGGCTAATCCCCAGGTCCCATTCCTCATCCGGAAGCTCGGCAAACGGAATAAATTTTTCCGGCTCGCCCACCTGCGTCATCCCTGCATTGTTCACCAAAATATCGATGCGGCCGAAATCTTCAAGCACGCGCTTGACCAGCTCTTTGGCCCGTCCGCGATCCATCAGGTCGGTGACATAGCCTTTTGTCTCAATACCCTGCGCCTGCAATTCGGCTGCCCTCTCCTCAATTCGTTCTGTCGTAGCCGCCAAAGCGATGCGCCCCCCGAGACGCCCGATGATTTGAGCGGCGGCAAAGCCGATGCCGCTCGAGCTGCCCGCCCCTGTAACCAGACATACTTTTTGATCAAAACGAAGTAGTGAATTCATCTATAAGAGACTCCTTTAAATGGTTTATAACTGAATATTTTAACATATCCTTCACTTGTATGCCGATCGAGTCGTGAACACAATTCAAACGTTTTGCTAACAGCTTTCGGTTGCAAGCATGATGAAGAAAGCGGTGAAACATCCCCATGGAATTTGAACATTCATACCTTGGCAAATTACGCAAGCAGGTCGGAAGCCAAAAGCTGATCGCTCCGGGTGCAATGGCGCTGCTGGTCAATGAAAAAGAAGAGGTGCTGCTGCAAAAAAGACGAGACTTCGATCTGTGGGGGCTGCCTGGCGGGCTGATGGAGTTGGAGGAAAGTGTTGAGGAGACGTTGATTCGCGAGCTTCATGAGGAGACAATGCTGACCCCTGTGGAATACAGACCGGTTGGCCTTTATACAGGCGCCGGTTCATGCGTAACGTTTCCAAATGGCGATCAGTTGCAGAACTTCACCGTTGTGTTTCTTTGCACGAAATGGAGCGGTACGCTTGCAAACGATGATGCCGAGAGCAAGGAGCTGCGCTTTTTTCCCATGAACCGGCTTCCAGTCAAGATGGTCGACTGGCATCGAGGCGTGGTGGAAGATTACGCGACGATGAACGGTCGCTTCGTCCTGAAATAGGGAGCCTTCTTCTCCAAAACTAAACCCTCTCCCGCGACGCTTTCAACGCAAGAGAGGGTTGCCGTCGTTACCTTTTTTTCATCCGTACATCGGAAAGCCGCGCCATCGAGCTGCCTGCCCCGGGGCCAGCGTCATGATACTTGAGCTTGTACTCTTCAAATTTTTCGTACGCGTCCTTGATCGCTGCGATAATCGACTTCTTGCCTGCTCCGAAATACCGGCGTTCAATCATGGCGATCGGCTCATCCAGTCCGTCGTGCAAAATGTTGTGTCCAATCAGCATCGCCGCGATGAACTCATTGCCCTTGTCCGTCACCAGCGTAGAGACGGCATCGATGATTTCTCCCGTAGACGGATCGATCAACAGTCCGATGCCAAACACGCCGTACACTTCCTTGGCCGTAATGCCATCCGGCAGCCGGGCATAGCCGACGCAGGCAATCGACGAATCGTTTTTGATGCTCATATTTTTCCCTCCTTTTTTTCTACAAAGTCAAGGTCTCAAGATCGCGTGGACCTTCTGTAATCATTTCATACCCGTCCTTCGTAATGATGACGGTGTCGGAATGGCGGAACCCGCCGATGCCCGGCACATAAAAGCCCGGCTCAACCGTAAAGACCATCCCCTCTTGAAGCGGCGCATGCTCATCAAAACGGAAGAACGGCGGCTCATGCGGAGCAAGGCCGATGCTGTGCCCGGTCCGGTGGATCGCATACTCTCCGAATCCTGCCTGCTGGATGAGCGTGCGCGCTGCGCGGTCAACCTCGCTCATCGGCACGCCTGCCTTGATCGTGGCAAGCGCTGCCTGCTGTGCTGCGACCATGACGGCGAACGCTTCTTTCTGCCGCTCGCTTGCTTCCCCCACGAAAAACGTCCGCTCACACTCGGCGATATAGCCGTTAAGCGAAAGCTGGCGCGTATGAATCACCACATCGCCATGCTCCAGCTTGCGCGTATTGGAAAAGACATGCGGCAGCAGCGTCCGTTCGACGCCGGACGGGCTCATGACGCCAAGCGCGACGACCGCATCCGGGTACAGGCGGGAAACCTCCTGCAGGACTGCCTTGTTGCCGTAATGATCCATCTCCAGCTCGGAAATGCCTGCCTTCACTTCCGCAAGCGACGACATGACCGCCATACTGACCAGCTTCCCGGCCTGACGC
>JBLNEJ010000500.1:0-4572 GCA_050262535.1 Clostridia bacterium | reverse complement strand
CCAGGATCAAACTCTCCATTAAAGTTGAGTTGAAGCTGATTCAAAAACAAATTTTGGCTTGTGATGTCTCGTGGACATCACGATTATCAAACGCTTCGCTGTTCAGTTTTCAAAGAGCATTCCGGCCGCTTGTCAAGTTCACTCTCATCGACAGCGACTTTTTAATCTTATCACATCGCCCATCTTGGTGTCAACAACTTTTTTCAAGCTTGTTTCGCACAGCTTTTCGTTTTTGACGCGGATCAGAAGCGACGTTTGTAAATATAGCATGTTATCCTCAAGAGAGTCAATAGTAAATTTAAAATAATCATAGAGAGAGCAAATAACCTTTTTCCATTGCTTGACCGTTCTCTTGAAGAACGGCGACCTCATATAGCATCGATCGCTTTGCCATCTTTTCCATCAGCAATTGCAGATCAAGATTACGCTTGGACAGTTCGGGGTGCTGGATCATCTCATGCAAAAACCATGGACGGTTTTCGGTTTGCATAATGTCGACAATGCACTGGGTAGCGCCTTTTAGTTTCGCTAGAACGTTTACTTCAATTGGCAACAACATTAATTCCACTCGTTTTTCCAATGGCTCCGTACTAGTAGTCAGTTCTTCATATAACTTGTAGACAGCCGGGTCCTTCTGCTTCACCTGCGTCCATAGCGATAACTCCGGCAGTTCACCTGCTTCATAGATAACCAAACGCGCCCATCTTTGAAGCGCATGAATGACCGCTTGATAGGCATCCAAAGTCAATTGGCGCAATAGCAGTTCCTTCGCCTCCATATAATGTTGCAAAAAACCCGAGTACTCCTCGCAGATTCGGCATTTCATGACTTTGTGAGTCCCCTTTTGGAGACGCTCACGATATTTCCGGGCATAGTTGAACTTGTCTGATACAATCTCCGCATGCAGCAGCAAAAGAAGGATTCGTTCGTCTGTGCTCCCTTGCATCGCGCATGTTTCCAGTTGCCATTGACTGATACGATAGGCCAAGATGCTTTTATCCTCGAAGATCAAATTCTGGACATCATGCTTTGCTACCGCACCGTTGTCGATAATCAGATACAGGAGATCGATGCTGTCTGACTGATACCAGCGATTGGGGTGTTGAAGCACGAGTACAGATTGCACCTGTTCGTCTTGCACTAGTCTTTGTGTGAATGCGTCTATACTTACACCCATATATGCACCTCCTGTACGTAATTGCCAATATGGATTCTACAGCTATCCTGAAGTTCCTGCTTTACAAGGGGCATGACTCCATAAGAAAAACTACTTTCAGAACTCCTTTCGAAGAAGCTGGGCAGCAAATGCCGGAAGCTACGCTGAGGTACCCTGTCTTCCGCTCCAGAATTTATAAGCGCTCAGGCTTATAAATTCTTATACGATGAAAAAGCTTGTGTTATACTGATCGGTGGGAGGAATGATCGATGAATAAAACAGACCGTTTGAGCAAAATCAAGCGCATGCGCACATGGGCCAACTGGAACATGGGGATCGGCATTCTGCTGATGTATCTCGGATATGCGTTCTTTGCTGGATATTTGGGTACCTGGCTAAAGGGTTCGTATATATTTATGACCATTTTGCTTCTGATCGGATTCATCATGATGATGGTCAGCACCGTCTTGTTCATGATTTCTGGCATGGTTTCAACAACATCTCCACAGGTTCAATGTCCCTCCTGCGGAAAAACAACCAAAATGCTCGGCAAGGAAGATGCCTGCATGTTTTGCGGACAACCCTTGCTGCTTGAGGACGAAGCTCCTCCTCCGAACAAGGCCTAATAAGCAAAGCAAAAGCCACCTGAATACCAGGTGGCTTTTGCCTTGAAACGAGCATCACTTGTTTCGTAAGGTTATTTTCCAGGCTGCAATTGCTCTTCAATCGTTGTCCAAATATCCTCGGTCTCAAATCCGCGTCGCCAAGCTGCTGCACCGGCCAGCTTGTACTTGTGGACCAAATCCATCCGCTTCTGCATCGATGTCGCATCCTCAAGCCACATCTTGTATGTTTTCCCGTCCTTCGGATCCTTATAGCTGACGAACAATTGTCCCGACTTTTCATCAGGCTTGGCGGCAAGCCCTCGCTCCTTCATCCATGCCTGCGCACGCGGCATGGAAAGCGCCTTGGAGCTTACTTTCACCGAGCCGTTCGCCTGCGGCTCTTCTGTCCACAAGCGGGTATAGAACGGAACGCCAAGCAACAGCTTCTTGTGCGGAACTTCTTCCAGCACCCCTTGTAACCCCTCCTCTGTCCACGGCAGGGAGGCAACCGAACCGGCGACGGGACTCGAGGCCCAATGCTCGTCATACGTCATTACCGCAACATAGTCGACGGTTTGTGCCAGCTTCGCCCGATCGTAGAATCGGGACCAGCGATCGCTTGATGATTTTACGGTAATGTCCATGGAAACGGTCAAGCCTTGCTCGTGCAGATACGGGGTCAGCTCCCGCACGAATTGCACAAGCTTCTCCTTTTCATCCACGTAGACATTTTCGAAATCGAGGTTGATCCCGTCCAGATTGTACATATTGGCGTAGTGGAGGATTTGCTCGATCATTTTTTCACGCAGTTCAAAGCTTCCAAGCACCGCCTTGGTCCAATCCGCGTTAAACCCGTTCGAAACAAGCCCCCACACCTTGTACCCTTTGCTGTGCGCCCACTTCACATAGGCTGCATCCGCTTTGTTGGCGATCGTGCCTTTTGCATCGGTCAGTTCAAACCAGGTCGGGGAGACGACATTCAAACCGGGCATATCCGCAATCTCGGATGTACTTGGCGTTTTTTTGACGACATGCTCCCAGGCGAGCACGATCTTTTTACCCAACGGCTTCCAGGCAACCGGTTGCTTCTCTTGATCAGTCTTGGGCGAGACAACTGTCCGCACCTTGGTCAACTCCACAGTTTCCTTCGGCACGTAACCAATGAGCCCATCTGACGTCTGTACATGGAACCAGCCATCCTTTTCCGCAAATACATTAACCTGTGTTTCAACCGAAAGCTGCGTTGTGAACGGCTCGTGCAGGGAGGGCCCCGTTCGCAGCGGCAGCATTGCGGCCGGATCGCCGTCCACTGGCAGAATCTTTGCCTGCTGAACCGCAGTGCCATGTTTTTCAACGATCAGCACGTTCGTTTGTTCATTCCGCTGCAACGTGAACGGATATAATTTTTCCAGCGGAGAATAGGGCACATAGTGCACCCCCGCTTCCTCTGTGACAGGAATTCGCAGGGAAACCGGCTTTTTGTTCATATACGCTGTCAATTGATCGCTTTCCATCTGCACTACCTTGTCCTTGGTGGTAACGATCAGCGAGTTACTGGGCTCATCCCAAAATGCATCTGGATCAAGCTTCTGCTTGATAAATTCAAATGGCAACAAGATTTCGCCATCCGTGACCTGATACGATTGCGGAAATGCTTCTCCCTCATACACAATGACGTTTTGGCGACCGTCATAGGGCGATACGCGCTCCGTTGAAGGCAAGCCCTTCCAATACCAAACCCCGATGCTCACCACGACCAAAGCCAAAAAGCAAAGGAACATCAGAATCGGGCCCATCAATTTGCGCTTTCTCTTTATGCGCGGAGGAGTGTGCGCGGATAGGTTCAAATCAATTCCTCCTTGTTTCATCTTGCATATTTTTTCGATCTTAAACCAGTATACCTCTTTTCACAACCTTCTTACAAAATTTACTCTTGTTTCCATTCGAAATACCGACAACAAAAAAACATCCTCACCCTACAGGGCAAAGATGTTTTTCTCCTGATCAATGCGGTTTTTTCTGGCATTCCTCACACAATCCGTACACTTCCATGCGATGACCGAGCACCTTGAAGCCTGCCAGCTGGGATGCAGCCTGCTCGGCTTCACTCAAGTACGGGAACTGAAAATCGCGGATCGTCCCGCAGCCCGAGCAAATGACATGATAGTGCTCTTCTTCCACATTCGCATCAAAACGGCTTGAAGCATCTCCGTAGGTAAGCTCCTTTACCAGTCCGGCATCCTTGAATACACGCAAATTGTTGTAAATCGTAGCCACGCTCATATTCGGGAATTTCCCTTCAAGCGCCTTGTATATTTCGTCAGCCGTCGGGTGGCTCATCGCCTCCAGAAGATACGCCAAAATCGCATGACGCTGCGGAGTCATCCGCACTCCGGTGTGCTTCAAGATTTCAACCGCTTTTTCTACACGCTGCGTCATATCCTCTTGCACCTCACAATGATTAAACATCGCCGTTCCAAACAATTACGATCACTTTAGAATTGTTATAAATAAAGTGTACTTCTAGTTTGTCAAAAATGTCAACAATTATTGCGTGGAAACCGCTGGCTTGGCACTTTTCCGGCGTGATGGACAGGCATCAAACAATGGGCAGGTGGCACATTGCGGATTTTGCGCCTTGCAATGGTAGCGTCCGAAAAAAATCAGGCGATGGTGGTTGACCGTCCATTCCTTTTTCGGGATTTTGCGCATCAGCGTCTTTTCTACCTGCAGCGGCGTATCATCCGGCTCACAGAACCCGAGCCGCTTGGAAACCCGCTCCACGTGCGTATCCACCGCCAATGCCGGTAC
>JBLNEJ010000499.1:0-7016 GCA_050262535.1 Clostridia bacterium | reverse complement strand
TTGCCTACACCCGATTTTACGATCACGACGTCGATCCCCTCAAGCTTGCCTGTATGATACTGAATTCCCGCCTTCACAACCGTCTCGCTCGTCTCCATTGCTTCCAGATACAGCCCGATTTCTTCATCCATCGCGCCAATAATCCCAATACGCATGCTTTTTCCCCCCTGTTCGAAAACGTGGCTCCGCCAAGCCGCGGCGGAGCCATTATGTTATTGCCGACCCCCGCCCATTGGCTTGGTTCAACTAAAAATACACGGCCCGCTGCAGGCCTTTTCCTTACAGCGGACGGGTGCTTTGTCTGTACTCAATGCGATGCGGCAGGAGCACAACATGCTCATCCACATGCTCATTGTTCATGTACTTGGTTAACAGACGCATCGCTACCGCACCGATGTCGTACATCGGCTGAACGACGGTCGACAGCTTCGGTCGTACCATTTCTGCCAGTCGAATGTTGTCATACCCCATAATCTCGACATCAGCCGGCACATGCTTGCCCGAGTCCTGAACGGCGTGGATCGCACCGATCGCCATTTCATCGCTCGCCGCAAACACAGCCGTTGGCGGATGTTCGAGCTCCAACAGCTCGTTCATATTGCGCAAGCCGGATTCGTAAAAGTAATTGCCTGTCTTGACGAGCTCTTCCGCGTACGGAATCCCCGAATCAGCCAAAGCCTGCTTGTACCCCTCATAGCGCAGCAATCCGTTGAGCGGATCGTTTTGCGGTCCGCTGATCATCGCAATACGTTTGTGCCCGCGTTCCACCAGCGCCATCGTCGCGTCATAAGCAGCCTGGAAATGGTCGATGGTAACCGATGGCAAAATGTTGTCAACGTCCCTTGTTGCTGCAAGCACGACCGGAACAGCGGATGTAGACAATGTTTGCAGGTGGTCTTCCTTGATTTCCGAGCCCATGAACAAAAGCCCGTCGACCTGCTTCTCCAAAAGCGTATTGATCAGCTGCAATTCCTTTTCCAGCCGATTGTCCGAGTTGCACAAAATGATATTGTACTTGTACATCGTCGCGATGTCCTCGATTCCCCGCGCCAGTTCGGAGAAGAACAGGCTGGAAACATCGGGGATGATCACCCCGACCGTCGTTGTTTTTTTGCTGGCCAAGCCTCTCGCCACCGCGTTGGGTCGATATCCCAGGCGTTCAATGGCCGCCAGAACCTTCTTGCGTGTCGTTGGTTTTACATTCGGGTTCCCGTTGACCACACGTGAAACTGTGGCCATCGAGACGCCCGCTTCTCGTGCTACGTCATAAATTGTGATGGGCATCGCGAAACACTCGCTTTCACCTAAACTTATTTTTTCATAGATTGAAGAAAAGCATCTATAAAGCCGCTTTTGACAAAATGATGGTTCAAAAGAGGTTGCTTTCACTCTAGTCGAACGCTTGAAGTTACGTGACCATAGTTACTCTTACAATACCCTAAGAGAGAAAGAAAAAACAAGCCTTCCTTTGCTAAGGAAGGCCTGTTTTTGCATGACAATCGTTAATCAGGGTGTCGCTTAGCGGGATGCTACCGGTGTTTCTTGCTTGTACAGACCGGAAGCAAGCAATTCATCCACCATTTTGTTGAATTGCGGGATGTTCAGCTGCTGCTTGGCATCGGAGAGGGCCACATCCGGATCCGGATGCACTTCCACCATGATCCCGTCGGAGCCAACCGCCAAACCGGCTTTTGCACATGGCAGAAGGAGGTCACGGCGTCCTGTGGAGTGGGTCACATCGACGAATACCGGCAGGTGAGTCTCTTGCTTCAACAATGGCACTGCGGAAATGTCCAGGGTGTTGCGGGTCGCTTTTTCGTAGGTGCGAATACCGCGCTCGCACAGCATGACCTGCGTGTTGCCTTCCGACAAAATGTACTCAGCAGCGTAAATGAATTCTTCAATCGTTGCCGACAGGCCGCGCTTGAGCAGGATTGGATGGTTGAGTCGTCCAGCTGCTTTCAGCAGTTCAAAGTTCTGCATGTTACGGGCACCGATCTGGATGACGTCCACATATTTTGCTGCCATTTCCAGATCAGCCGGCGTCACGATCTCGCTGATTGTGACCAAATTGAATTCATCGCCGATGCGCTTCAAGATTTCCAGACCTTCAACACCAAGACCTTGGAAGTCGTATGGCGAGGTGCGAGGCTTGAAGGCGCCGCCACGCAGCGTGCGCAGTCCGCGCTTGACATGATTCTCCGCTACCGCACGTACTTGCTCATAGCTTTCAACCGAGCATGGACCTGAGATCAGAAGCGGAGCTTTGCCGCCGAATTCTACACCTTTTACGGTGATGACCGTGTCTTCTGCTTGCTTTTGGCGGCTGACAAGAAGCACCTTCTTGTTGTCACTCTTCTGCAGATCCAACGATGCTTTGAAAATTTGCTTGAACAGGTGGCGTACCGTATCGTCGGTGAACGGGCCATTGTTGTTTTCGACCAACAGATTCAGCATCTCGCGCTCACGTTCCGGATCGAAGCGGTTGATTCCTTGCTTTAATTTCTCGCGACCAAGCTCTTGGACAAGCTCAGCACGTTTGTTCATCAACTGAAGGATTTGCAAATTGATCTCATCTACCTGATTGCGCAGGATTTCTACCTGATCATGGCTCATCTTGATTTCCACCTCTCCTATTTCGCTCATTAGTTGCTGTTTCGTCTAAAGTTAGGGTTATTATAAAGGATGTAAATTGCTTTGTCAGCATTTTAGCACTAAAAAGCGCGAAAGTGAATTGTAAAAATATTTGTAACGTTTTCATTGCAGATTAATCCACAAACTTCGCCGTCATTTTCGACAGGATTCTCCCCCGTGAGAGTAGAAGTAGTATACCATAATAATCTACAGCTCGCATCTCGCTAGTAAGGAGTGACGTTTGCCTTGTCACAGGAATCTACTGATCTTTCATCGGATCTTATTTTTTCATTAGATATAGGAACCCGCAGCGTAGTCGGGTTGATCGTGGAACCGATGGATGACAAATTTCGCGTTGTTGACTGCTGCATCCAGGAGCATGACGAGCGCTCCATGCTCGACGGTCAAATCCACGACGTCGTCGCCGTTGCCAAAGTCATTGAAAAAATCAAACATACATTGGAAGCAACGCACGGGCCGCTCACGAAGGTTGCCGTTGCAGCCGCGGGACGATCGCTGCGGACACGTCGGGTGAGTGTGGAAATCGATATCAAGCACCGCATGTATCTTACGCGCGAGGATGTGCTGACGCTTGAGTTCTCGGCTGTTCAGGAGGCGCAGAGCCAGCTTGCACAGGAGTTGAATGAACAGGATTTCACCCGCTACTATTGCGTCGGGTACAGTGTTGTGAATTATTTCCTCGATCATGAAGTGATTGGCAGTCTGATTGATCAGCGGGGGGAGACGGCCCGTGTCGATGTCATCGCGACGTTTTTGCCGCGCGTTGTCGTCGATTCCCTGCTCGCCGCACTGAAGCGGTGCGGGCTGGATATGCAGGCGCTCACGCTGGAGCCGATTGCAGCGATCAACGTATTGATCCCCGTTACGATGCGGCGTCTGAATATCGCATTAGTCGATATTGGTGCCGGAACGTCTGACGTAGCGTTGACAGAAGAAGGCGCCATCACCGCGTATGGAATGGTGCCGGTTGCCGGCGATGAAATTACCGATGCGCTTATGAACGCGTTTCTCATCGATTTCCCGATGGCGGAAGAGGTGAAGCGTAAGCTCGCTACCGAGCCTTCGATTCCGTTTACCGATATCCTTGGACTGGAGCATTGCCTGTCAGCGGATGAGATCATTTCGGCCATTGAACCGGAAATCGAAAAGCTTGCCGCCAAAATTTCCGAAAAAATCGTCGAGCTGAACGGAAAATCACCACAAGCGGTCATGCTGATTGGCGGCGGAAGCTTAACCCCGCGATTGCCGGAAAAAGTAGCCACCCTGCTCAACATGCCAGCTCAGCGCGTTGCTGTCCGCGGCGCCGATGCAATCGCCCAATTCGTAGGCAAGCATCCGCTCCTGAATGGACCGGAATTCGTTACTCCAGTCGGGATCGCCGTAGCAGCCCGCCGAAATCCGATCAAGTACATCACGGTCACCGTAAATGACGCAACGCTGCGTATCTTTGATTTGCGCAAAATGACTCTGGGTGATGCTGTCCTGGCCGCAGGACTTGATGTACGCCGTCTGTACGGGCGTCCAGGGCTTGCCATGACCGTCACCTTGAATGGCCGCATGAAAATCATTCCGGGCGGCCACGGTACCGCTCCCGTCATCCTCCAAAACAACGAACCGGCAGGACTCGACTCGCCGCTTTCGGACGGTGACCACATCGTTGTCATTCCGGGAGAAAATGGTCAGAACGCAAACGCACGGGTGATCGATTTGCTCGACGTCGTGGATACGCTGGATATTAGCCTGAATGGGCAACCTGTTTCCGTCGAGCCGGTGGTGCACGTCAACGAAGAAGTGAAGCCTCTCGATCATCCGCTAGCCGACCGCGATGAAGTCGTGGTTCGTCTGCCGAATGTGCTGGAAGAAGTGCTGATTGAGTTGACAAACAGCGGTCATCTCCCACGGCATTCTCCAGACGATGCAATGCTTCGTTTCAGCCTAAATGGACGGGACTATTCGCTCCCCCGCCTCGATTCCGTCATGAATGTGAACGGAATGGTTGCCACGCGGAACACGCGCATCCGTACCGGTGACCACATCGAGCATCGGGTGACCGAGCTGCCACCGCCCAAGATTCAGGACATTATTCCTCCGGAGGAATGGGTTCAGGAGGAAGTCAAGGTGAGCTTCAATGGCCAACCGGTTACGCTGCGCACCGCGACTGTCTCGATTACGATGGATGGGCAAGCCGTAACAGGTGATCAGGAAGTGCATCATGATGCCGTGATCGCGGTGAAGGTCACGACCGGTGCGTTGCCGGTCTTTAGCGATGTGTTCCGCCATGTCGAGGTTTCTCTTGAAAAACCGCCTGGGGACGGTATTTCCAGGCTGGTGACGCTGTGCAATGGGGAGCCGGCATCGTTCCAGACCGAGATCAAGAGCGGAGACAAACTCGAATTGTATTGGGAATAGTATTAGGAATAAAAGCGGTTGCCCGAATCGAGCAACCGCTTGTTTTTTGGTAAAAACCTACTCTACCGTAACAGGAATACTTGCCTCCACTCCACAATTTACAGCGTGAATTGTCGTTTTACCGCTCCCTTTTACGATAACAGCTCCATAGCGATCAACAATGGCAACTTTCTCATCATCGCTATACCAACTAACATCAGAGGTCGCTTCATACTCGTTCCCATCCGTGTAATGAGCAGTTGCTTTCAGCCACTCGATACCTGTTTTATTTGAAAAATACAAATGGTCAGGACTGATCGTAACCGAACTGAGCAATGGCTTTTTCGTAACCTCTACCCACATGTCTGCTTGAGACCCTTTATAGGTGACGGTTACTTTTGCCCTGCCAATCCCTTTGGATGTTATCGTTCCTTTTGATACCGAAACGATGGAACGGTTACTCGAAGCCCATTGGGCATCTTTGGTTACATCGACCTTGGAGCCATCTTTCTGAATGAACGAAGCTTGTATGGTTGCTGTTTTTTTGGGCGGCATTTGCATCGTCAGCTTTGACAGGCTTAGCTTGTTGGCAGAGTCTTGAACAAGAAACGGGACCGTTTTATATAGTCTTGGAAGCGGTTTGGGATAATCCCCTTGCACATACGAGACATACGCAAAACCGCCGTCTGCTGTCTCGATCATCGCACGAATTTCCTCAAAATCCAGATATTCTTCACACTTACATGACATGGTTGTTCCGACTTTGTTTCCGGACCGGTCATATTTGTACAGTTTGGGTCCAAAATACTCATCCCTTATCGTAATTGCAAACCCGCCATCACTCGTTGATATCATCTTTTTAATTTCGTCATTCTCTTCAAGTGCAAGACTTTGTTCCCACTGGCGTTCTCCTTGTGTCCCGATTTTTACTGCCCGATCGTTAGTCAGGAAAATATATCCACCGTCGGATGTCATCACATGGAAAGATGAAGTATCAGCAGTTCCTTCTTTTAGCAGTATTTCCCCACGATGATTCACAAGAATCTGTTCGCCAGGCCCGCTCAAGAGGTAGCCCTCATCCGTCTCGACTGCTTGCAACATTTCTCCGTACCGATGCACCGATTTCCAACGAATGCTCCCTTCTCGATCCAACTTAAGGAGTACCTTCCGACCAATTACAAGATAACCGCCGTCCTTCACCTGTACAGCAAAATGGGCCGGATCATTCGATTGGGTACTATAGATTTGATGCCACTGTTTCGTTCCTTTATGGTCTGTTTTCAACATAAACATATCCGATGTCGAACGATTGGAAGTTTCGCCAATCATCAGATACCCGCCGTCTTGTGTAGGAATGACATTATTAAAATTCAAATTGTTACCATAACGGTAACCTCGGTTCCATTTCACATTGCCTTCCGCGTCCAATTTTGCGAGAAAAGAACCTGGTCCCTTCTTACCCACGATGACAAAACCTCCGTCAGGCGTTTGAGCAACATGCTCTCCAAGTGTCTCGCGTTCCTTGGAACCCACATCTTGGCTCCACGCAATCTCAAAACGTGGAACCTCTCTTTCTTCTGCCCAAACTGGCCGATAGAACGGAACAAGTACCGTTGATAAGAGAATAATGCTGATTATGACGAAGCGAAGTTGATGAAACATGTTTATCCCTCCAATACAAGGATTCTATCACAGGTAAACTTTGGGATAAATGAAAAAAGCCCTTCCTTATTGCAAGGAAGGACATGCTCTTTGCTATGCATTTTTCATCGCAGTAAAAATCTCGTTCATCTCCGCTGCCATCTTCAAATCCAGATCTGTCAGGCCCCCCGCGTTCCATGAAGAGAGCCGCAGTGTGACCAGCTTGTAGTCGATGGCGATTAACGGATGGTGATCATACTGATCTGCCAAAACAGCAATGCGATTGACAAACTGAATGCCGTCTGCAAAGGCTTTGAATCGGTACTTCCGTT
>JBLNEJ010000498.1:0-2647 GCA_050262535.1 Clostridia bacterium | reverse complement strand
TCACATACACAATCAACGTGCCCAATAGCCACATCTGCAGAATCGTACCATACGAGCCAAACCAGAAAAGGATCAGGCCGCTTACGACCGCGAGTGTCCCAAACACTTTTGGAAACAGTTCAAGACGCCCGACAAGGTGAAGATTTCGCTGAAGCTCGCTGGCAGATGAGGTTGGGTTGAGCAATAATGGGAACGCATAGGCTGGACCCAGTCCAATGATGGCTGCCAAGACATGAAGCAATACAATCCATTCCACAGGTATACACCACTTTCATGAATATTGTTTTACCTATATCCATGATAATGAGTGTGAAACGGTCCTTGTATCGGTAAGATTACGTATTTCATCGAAAGCGCTGCCTGAAGGGACTACACCTCATCCTCCGGGAACGTTCCCAGGTTGTTCTCGATGATGTAGCGGGTAAGGGCAGCTCGTGTTGTTACCTGCAATTTTAGGAAAATACGTTCCAGATGGGTGGTAACGGTGCGGGTACTCACAAACAACGCTTTGGCGATTTCCGCATTTGTCAGCCCTTTGGCGACATGCAGGGAAACTTGGCGCTCTCTAGCGCTGAGTATGGTATGGAACGGCTCTTTCGCCTTTGACCAGTCAAGCCGGACACGCTCAATCACTTGTTTGAACAGGGGCTCCCTGTCTTTGTGGGCAGTGCTGGAAACAGCTGCGACGGTTTCACCCAGTTTTTTGGAAAGAAGCGAAAGGAAATCGTCTTCCAAACGCATAGCCGATTCAGCCACGCCATCTGTTTCCTCGTAGCAGACAATGCCGATCATGGAATCAAAAGCGAGGATCGGAAAGGCCAGAAAGCTGGTGGGAAGAGTCGGCTTTGGATCAACCGGGTTTTCTTCCGTCATCGGGTTCTCCTCCCCGGTGCTGATGTTGCGCACGTATCTCAGCTGCGAGCGAATGTTTCGCAAGCGGATGATCCGGTTCTCTGCGATGACTAATGCCGCCAACCGTCGCATCGGTTCAAGAGCGGCGGGATTCGTTCCGGCTCCGGGGACCCCTCTTGACGCCAACAACTGGGGAGAAGTCCCGTCTTCCTTAAGGCCCCAATAGGATAGGCGGCTCCAGTCGAATTCGGCCGCAAGAGCTTGTAACATATCGGCATACAATTCCGGTTCAGTTGCGAGATGGAGCGATTCCTCCAAACATTTTCGCACAGAGACCACCTCGAAAATCAGCGCGGCTCGCAAATGAACCGGGCTGGTAAAGCCAGCCATCCAGGAGACGGTATGCAGGTCATTGAGCATGGCGTCAAACAACGGTCCTTCCGTTTCAGAACGAATATAATGAACGGTTAGCTCCCAGTGGAGAAAATCCTCAGGATTGACAAGTTTGAGAACGGCAAGCCCATTTTCGCGAAGATTGTGTTCCGCCTTCAGCAGGAATTGATTTGCGATGGCAACGTGATTTTCATCGATATACCACACCCTGGAAATATTCGTAATGTTCGGGATTGCCTCAGCGCTGCTCGTGATCAGGGTACACGGAAGACTACCGTCAAATGCAGGGAGAATGTGCGACGGGATCACCTTATTGGCTCCTTTCTACTAATAGAGATCCAGCGTCCGGACCGGGTGTTTGCAGGTAGATGCTTGTTACCCGAAGCGTGATGGCAACACAATTTGCAGCGGAAACCGCAATGAGTGGGACAAGGGATGGAAAATACGCAAGAGTCCATTTTCGCTGTTGCTCCATCTTCAGTTGATCCTCTGCAGAGATGGGGCTAAGCTGCTCAAAAATGCCCTTCACCTGGTACGATTCATTGTCGGTTCCTGCTGTCAAAAGAACCGCTACCGCACTGTTCTCTCCCATATAGTCACGCAAGCGCAGCCATTGACTTTGCAAAATGAAAAAGGCCAGGCGCCCATTTGTCAAATCGGCTCGAATTCCATATCCACGGCATGTCAAGGGTGGCATACCGTGCTTTGCGGCAGCGAGATGGATGAAAATGGGGACGGGGCGTTCAAGGAAATGAATGAACGCGAAAGGCCATTGGTCCATGTAAATACCCCCTACAACATTCTTCTCTTGATTGTAAGAGGAATGCCAGAGTCTGTAAATTGCTGGTTCTCCTCAAATACCACTTTGGGGAGGTGTGCGTGCATACAACTTACTGTACACTAGTAACCGATGCTTGGAAATCGGAAGAAACCGGTCAACGTCTTTCGCCCTGCCAGCGCTGCAGACTCATGTGACCATTCCATTTCTGGGCTGCAGGTAAATGCGGCCTGCTGTTTTTTCTTTTTGTGGTGGAGACTACAGATGTTGTCATAGGCATTCTGTAAACTTGTTACTAGAGAGATAAAAGTAAAGTTGGGGAGGTTTTTAACAGATTATGGGGAAGCGTTCATTTTTTTCACTCATTAGCAAAATAGTTGCGGTCGCTGTGCTTTTTACCTCATTCGGTTGGGGGGCCAGCGGCGCATCCGCTCAATCGGGACGAACGGTTTTATCCGGGTCTTTGAAAAGCGACAAAGAGGTGCTTGCCTTCTTGGAATCAAGCAAGGAAAACTACGGTTTATCCAATCCGCAAAAACAATTGAAGCTTGTCAAAAAACAAACGGATGCGCTTGGGAAAAAGCACTATGTGTACCAGCGAAGCTATCAAGGGGTTCCGCTTTA
>JBLNEJ010000497.1:0-3200 GCA_050262535.1 Clostridia bacterium | reverse complement strand
TAGCTCATGGCTTTCGTCGTATCACCTTTGGCGATTTTCAATGCTTTCATGCCACCGGACGTAACCTCATCGACGCTAAAGGGGTTTAAAACGGCATTTTTTCGCAAAGCCGCCATATAGTCCTTGGTCGCTTGTGTGACTTGTTCTGGTGTGAACTTTTTCGTGTTTTCTTTGACCGATTGCTCCATCAGGATCATCTGTTTTTCCAAATTGGCAGCGGCACCGATCGTTTTGGCGAAAATCTGTTGGGGAGCCAATCCGAATTGCTCCAGCCATTTGGAAAAGGCCGTGAGCTTCTCGGAAATTTGGGTCATCAAGCTCTTCGGTTTTTCCTTTTCTTTCTTCTCTTCCCCATCCATTTTCATGGCACGGATCCACGACCCCGGGGCCAGGCGGTTGATCTTCATCCCCTTTTTCGAGGATTGGGGTTGTTGTCCTTGCGCCGCTTGCTGGGCCTGCATCGTTGCCGCAGTCTTGCGCATCAGCGCATGGAACTTTCGGTTGATCACTTGCCGCTTGATCGCTGCTTGCAGTTTGGTCATCGGCTGCGCTTGTTGCTGAACAGCTTGAACGGCCTGCTGGGCTTGCTGAGCCTGCTGGGGGAGCATGTTTGCTGGTTTTCTCTTCTTCAAGCGCATCCCCGAGAATCCGCTGGGCCCCTTCTTGAACGTAATCCCATTCAGCTTGTAGGTTTGCTCCTGCTGCACCTGTTGAGCCTGTGCAGCCTGCTGTGCCTTCATCTGCGCTTCCGTTTTTTTCATCAGCGCATTGAATTTCCGGTTGACCCTGTACTCTTCGATCGCTGTCTTTATTTTCGCCTGCGCGTTCATCCCGGTCGTCTTGAGCTTTTCACCGGTCGTTTTTCGCCAACCGGCAAACTGCGTCGCTTTTTGCCCGGCCCATCCCGAAAAGGTCTGATTGGCTCGTTGAAAACGGGCAGAGGGACTATTCGTACCGGTCAAGGACGCTTTCGCACCTGCGCGCACCTTGCGCCCGAGCAGAACCGCTCCACCCAATTGCCGCCCAATGCTTGCGGCTGTAGTAGCGGAGCTGCGCTTGGCGCTTCGGGAAAGAGCCTTTACCTTCTTCCCGCTCAACTGGTCGGCGGTCCTGATTGCGTGCAGCTTCATCGTCCGGATGCTTTTGCCCAGGTCCGTTTGTTGAAGCGCCTTTTTCAGCTTGTCGAGACTCCCGGAGATTCCGCCAATTTGCTTGGCCAGATTGCCCCCTGCTGCAGCGGACATTTTTGCCATGACGTCACCACCTTGATTCGCACGTTACGAACGCCTTCTGGCTGCAGCACGTTCCGCACGTTGTTCCGATTCGATATCGAGAAATTCTGACGCATAGATGAAGGCCTTGTGGTAACTATCCATGGCCCACAGGTCTTGCGGGAGCACATGATGCTTTTGCCAAATCCGATGAGAGATCATCGCATGATAGTCACCACTCTTGATCAGTTTTTTGCATCTTCCACAAGCTCTTCAAAATCGGTATCGAATCCGTTCACGCGCTGGACGGCTTGAATCAGCTCGGCATACTCCCCGCCGACGCTGAGAATTTCCTTCAGGAGGTCGCACGGATCAACCAGGTTATAGCTTCTCAGCAGTTCAGGGTCTTTGAAATCGGGATATACGGTGGACTCAATCGCCAATCGGGCGGCAAAGCGCTTCCAGTCAACGGTTTCGCCTACTTTTTTGCCTTTCTTGATTTGCGGAACGGTGCACTCATCCTGCAATTCTTCAATCCTGCGCGTATCGATCGCTTTCAGCACGAACGGTACCGGGTTGCCGTCCTCATCCACATAACGGCGGGAAACGACCACTTCCTCTGTAATGACCTGCTTGGCCTTGCCCTTCATGAAAATATCCATCGTCCGTGTTGCTGTCATCTGTTTCTTCCTCCTTCGGGAATGTTTTTTCATGGAAAAAAGAACTGACACCACACAATGAAGCCATCATTACGTGGTGTCCTTCCAGTCTGTTTTTCACTTTTATTAAAAATCTTCTTTCAATGCTTCCGGAATTTCCGCGCCTTCAAACGTGAATGGCACCTCTTCTTCTAGCGCCTCCGCTTCCACGTCAAATTGCCCGATTTTGACGGAATCGATATTGCAATTCAGCAGGGTGACGCGTTCGGTCCCGCGTCCGCTCCCCGGGTCATCGAGCACCCCTTGCAGTGTGAAATACACTTCCTTGCCGCTGTCTGCGTACTCAAGAATCATCTTGGTGAAACGGGAGGTCACTTTGTATAAGGTGACGGTGCCTGTACCGCTCAGCCCTGTTGTTTTCTTTCCGGTCCAGCGATTGCCCAGAATGTTCACATCGGCCTTGTTTTTCTCAATGGTTGCTTCAAAGCTTTTGGCATAGGCGATTTCCTCCCCGTTCAGGAAAAGGCGCGCCTCTCTACCGTTAATCGTGTTTTCAGCCCGGAATTTCGCCATCGCTTACCGCACCTCCACATTAAAGAAGAATTTTTCCATGCTATCGACCGGCTGTACGCCCAGTGTGGCATAGACCTCATCGCCCCGTGATTTCAACGGATCGATCGTAAAGTCGTTGACGAAGTCTACGTTTTGAATGGCCCCGGCATCCTGCAGGCTGCGCAAATACCCGTTGGCTGCTTCCTTCAGCAGCGCCTGGCCATCCCGGTTGTTATCAAGCTTTCCGATGTAGTTCTGATTGACGACACGACTGAAGTCATTGGCGATGGCATCGAGGACACGCACAACACGGTTCTTGCTGAATCGGCCGTTTTTCGTTTGGCCGTATGTAACAAGCGAGTTAATGTCCTTTTCCACCTTTACCTTGATACCATCGTGCATGAACAAAAAGCGTCCCCGTTTCAACGAGGTCACGATCTCGCTGTTTTTCATTCGCGGATTTGCGTCTACAGCCCCTTCATACTCGCTGTAGGTGTTGGATTGAATGATCGATGCTCCCGCAGTTGCACCGGCAACCCAGGCAACAGCATCCTTCGCTTTCAACACGCTGCCGTCACTCAGGATGACACCATTCACCACATTGATAATCCCTTCGTAATCGGCATCGCATTCTGCGACGACACCCTGGATTTTTTTCCCTTCTTCCTCTCGCATCCGCTTGATGAAGGCCACAAACGTTTCCTTAAGCGCGCTGCTCTCTACCGGATAGGCGATCACATCGATGTGCTGGGTTTCGGTGGCACCCAGATACGTTGTG
>JBLNEJ010000496.1:0-3708 GCA_050262535.1 Clostridia bacterium | reverse complement strand
CTGTAACGATCAAATGCGGGATCGTATTAAAGACGATATCGACATTTCCAACCTGCTGCTTAAGCTCTTCCAAATGAAACGGTTGAATCCCCATTTCATAAATACGTGCTATGTGTTCCGGACGTTTTGCCCCTACTCTGACCCGTGCGCCTAACAGATGCAGCGCTCTCGCCATCGACATGCCAACTCTACCCAGCCCCAAAATAATGACCTGCGAGCCATGAATCGTGATATCCGTGTTCTGAATGGCCATCATCAACGCTCCCTCAACAGTGGGAATGGAGTTGTAGATGGCAACATCATCACGATCCAACAGTTCGACCAGCGCAATGTGCCGATCAGCAAGCAGTCTTTTCAGGTATGGTTTGGCCATGCCTGTATAGACGAAGCAGTCCTTTTTCAAGGCAGCTGCATGTGTATCACTAAACTGGAGATGCTTCGAGCAAAAAATGCTTTCCACATTTCCGTTGTCATCTGTGCCGACGATGGGTAGAATCAGTGCATCAACGTCTTTCAACACATCGCATGTTAAAGGTTTTTTGGTTGCCCCCGTGAAGATGCTCTCAAGATTGTCGAAACCGATCAAAGTAACGATGGCATCCAGTTGAATGCATTTTTTGATCACTTCAATTTGACGGGCATCCCCACCGATGAAAGCAACATGTATCCCCGTTAGCATGCTGCGTTCCCCTTTCCACACATTTTACTGCAAAAAAACCTCAAAGCGCAAAGGTTTTTCCCGTGCGAAGGAAAATTCACCGGAAAAATGTTGCGGTCTACACCCATCGTATTCTCTTGAGAAGCGTTCGGTGACAATCGCGGAACTTAAGCTTCTTCGCGATTTCCGGTGCGAAACGGACGTCCAAATGCAACGATCATCATGTCAGGACCTATCTTGTAAATCGACTTCCACGGGATGACCACCTCGTTTTTTCGCTTTCCAAACCCCCAAAACGATGTATTTGGCAATATGATGGACTGGATTTCGCCTGTAACCGGATTGATTTCCAGATCGGAATTTCCGACAATTCCCATCCTCTCGCCATTGTTCATATCGACGATCTCTTTTCCACTCAGCTCGCTCAGCCGCACAATACCAGTCCCCCTTTTGGTTTGGTAATCTATACGAAAAAAAACCCGGTCTATGCCGGGTTTTCATCAAAAACGGATTTTCTTTTGTCAAGACGGGACGAGAATATTTCGGTTAATATTGGAAGGCAGCTCTTCCAACGGGCTTACCATCGCGATGGCCAGCGGCGAGCGGAACAAATCGCGAGCAACCTTCAGGACGGATTCGTGATTGACCCGATCAATCCGCGCAATAATTTCATCAAGGGTCAGATGACGGCCGAGAAGCAGCTCATTTTTTCCAAGGCGGCTCATCCGGCTGTTCGTCGACTCCAGGCTGAGCATGAGGCTTCCTTTTAATTGTTCTTTCCCCTTGTTCAATTCCTGCGTCGTAATCCCTTTATCGCTAATGTCGAGCAAGACATTTGTCGCGATATCAAATACTTGCCCGACGTGTTCAGGGGCGGTTCCCGTATAGATTGTGAACGTGCCTGCTTCCTGATATGAGGAATGGTAGGAATAAACGGAATAAGCCAGGCCTCTCTCCTCGCGAATCTCTTGGAACAAGCGTGAGCTCATGCTGCCACCCAGAATGTTATTCAAAAGAATCAGCGAGTAAATCTCTTCATGTCCGACTTGATATCCTGGCAGAGAGAGGCAAAAGTGCGCCTGCTCCGTTGCCTTGTGCTGTGCGATCGATTTCCCAAGGAAGGCAGGCATTGAGGTTGCGCCGGTTGTCCCTTCACGCTTGAAGGAAGAGAATCGCTGCTTGATTTCTTCAATTAATTTGTCGTCAAAATTTCCTGCAACCGTAATTACGGTTTGCTGCGGAATATAGCGTTGTTCAATATAACGCAGCAAGTCATCACGACGCAGGCTGCGAAGTACGTCTTCCGTTCCAAGGATGGAATACCCGAGCGGATGGTCACCATAGCAGGCACGCGCAATTAGATCATGGACAAGATCGTCTGGTGTATCTTCATACATGCTGATTTCTTCAATGACGACATTCTTTTCTTTTTCAATTTCCTCTTCGTCGAACACGGAATTGAAATACATATCGGAGAGAATGTCGAGCGCAATGGGGGCATGCGTATCCAAAATACGTGCGTAGTAGCAGGTATACTCTTTCGAGGTAAATGCGTTCACATTGCCGCCAATTTCGTCAAATGCTTCCGCAATCTGTTTGGCAGTCCGATTCTTTGTTCCTTTAAAGTACATATGCTCGAGGAAGTGGGAAATTCCGTTGTTCACGTCCTGCTCGAACTTGGACCCTGTTCCCACCCAGATCCCCAATGCGACGGAGCGAACAGCGTCGATCTTTTCTGTCACGATTCGCACGCCATTCTCGCATGTATATCGTTGAATCACGTAAAAAACCTCCTCTATGGGCAGAAAGCCTCATACAACCTTGATGTCTCGACCTAACAAATGTATGTATTTGGATAGACATAAACATGTCTAACTATAGCAAACTTCTTGGTCTATCACAACAGCATGCTGGCTTTCTAAGGAGAGTCAAGTCTTTTGCTCGAGATTACCTCTGAAACGGTTGTCGGCGTGAATCCTCTCTGCTTGGCCATTCGGATCAGAGCCGGAAGCCCTTGTACGGTCGAACGAGTTGGGTGCATCAGCACCAGGACCCCGTTTCCCATTTTCCGGTCAATTCGTCCGATTAGCACGTCAACCGGGGGATTCTGCCAATCTATCGTATCTGCTGTCCACATGATCGTTTTCATCTGAAACTCCGCATGGGCAATGGAGACAACCTGTGGGTTAAATGAGCCTGACGGCGGAGCAAACAATGTTGGCTTGATGCCAACCGTTTTTTCAATAATCTGCTGCGTCTTCCCGATCTCCTGCCGAATTTGATAGGGACTCGAGTACTGTAAATCAGGATGGGAATATGCGTGATTGCCAATTTCGTGGCCAGCCTTCGCTATTTTCTGGGCAAGCTCTGGGTAGCGTCGCGTCCATGAGCCATCGAAAAAAAAAGTGGTCTTCACGTTTTCCTTTTCCAACGTTTGCAAAATGGGCTCCAGATATTCATTGCCCCAGGCGACGTTGATCATGAAGGAGATCGCCGGTTTTTGCGGATTGCCCCGATAGATCGGATACGCCCCCAACTGTTCAAGGGTTACTGATGGCTCCACTTCACGATACACAAGCTGGTCCACGGTTGGCTTCCCTGTCAGCTTCATCTGTTGAACGGAAGCCTCTACGTCGATTAGCCTTCCATTATACCCGGGGACGGCCGCTTTCCATTCCTTATCGATATAGGCGTCTGCCGCCTTGATTTCGTGTTTCACCCTCCATGTCTCGATCAAGCTGCGCAGTTCATCCTCTTTGCTCAAGGGACGATCTACCTTTGTCGCTTGATGACGCTTAATGGTCTGCATGTAATGATCTACCGGGGCGGTACTGAGCAACAGTAACAAGACCATTGTTACTGTTCCGGTTATGATTACGGTGACATGCGGTTTTTTCTTCACTTTTTTGCTCCCCCTCACCCACACATGTCCTACAAAGTTTGTCTAGTTCACTGTATGAGCGAGGGAAAACAGATAGAAGCAAAAAAGAAAAAGCTTGCCTACCGAAGATCACCTTCTTGAGACCAAGCTTTTTTTGATACGATTATTC
>JBLNEJ010000495.1:0-3005 GCA_050262535.1 Clostridia bacterium | reverse complement strand
GGAGTATTCTCTCACCACCCGGTCGGAAAGAAAATCTTCCGCCGTTAAGCCAAGTGCATCCGCCTTCACGCGCATCAGGGCATCCTTGCTCACCAAGATGACAGGTCGAGGGGCAGGCTGCTGCTTTTCCTCTTCCTGCAGGTTCAACGCAACTGCCAGGATGCGATTGTCGTTCGACATTTCGTGAAACTGCTTTTGCAGGTGGCTGAGCGATGAATGGTTTAGCTCTACTCGAAAAAAACCTCCCGTTTGCAAGACTATGCCTTGATGAAGCTGCCCCAGCTGTCGAAAGCTGTCCAGCAAGCGTGCCACATGTCTGGCGTTCCTCCCGATCTCGTCCATGTATCTCTTTTTGGAATCCACCTCTTCGAGTACCACAGCCGGAATGACAATCTCATTGTCGTGGAAGGAAAAAATCGCCAGCGGATCTTGCAGGAGTACGTTCGTGTCCAGTACGTAGATTTTTTTCAAGATCTCGCCTCCTATAACCCATCTGTTATAGTTTATGCAAGTTATGCAAGGTTGCGTTTTGGTGATCGGAAGTTAGTTACAGTGTATGATTTACGAGCTTTACTTAGACGAAACGGAATGAAAACACCCTTTCCGACAAACAATACGCGTACGATTTTATTTTCACGAGGAGTGATACCATCGATGATTCGCTACGCGATCATGTTAAGCTGCGCGTGCCTGCTGCTGTTTGCCTGCGGCAAGCAAAACCCGCCTCCTTCCACACAATCGTTGCAAAAAAATCCTCAACAGACGACACAGGCACAGCGAGTTCCACAAACGGAGCCGAAGCCCCAATACAATCAGTCTCCACAGGCTAAAGGGGAGCGATTGTCCCAACTTGCCTCGCGCGTCAAAAAAGTTCAGAGTGCAACAGCCGTCGTACTCGGCAACTGGGCAGTCGTCGGGATCATGGTCGACCCGAAGCTGGAGCGTTCCGAGGTTGGCGTCGTCAAATACAGCGTCGCCGAAGCACTGAAAGCCGATCCGCAAGGGGCCAACGCCATTGTTACCGCTGACCCCGGCATCGTGCAGCGTCTGCGCGAAATGTCGGCCGACATGAAAGCGGGTCGTCCTGTTGCAGGTATTTCCGAGGAGCTTGGCGATATCGTCGGACGACTGATGCCACAGCTGCCGAGGAGCGTGAAAAAAACCGAGCAGCCTCCCGCAAACGTTCAACAGAAGAACGCCAATAAGGCGGGTACCCCCGGGCAGAGAACCCCCTCCACTGCTCCCACCCATCCTTGATGGTCTGCTGATTCCTTCCCAAGCGATTGGGAAGGTTCTTTATTTCACAAACCTGTTAGAATCTCGGGCCTGCTGTTGTTTCTTCCTGTGGCTGGAACATGGTACTATAGGTACGAGCCATTAATAATTTTTCTCGAAGGAGAGATGGAAGATGAAGTACAGAACCCTTCCAGGAACGGAGTTGTCAGTCTCCGAAGTCGGTTTCGGTGTTTGGTCGGTCGCAACAAAATGGTGGGGCGTTTCCGATGAGTCGCTGGCAAAGCGTTTGGTTCGTTCGGCTTATGAAGATTACGGTATTACCTTTTTTGATACGGCCGATGTGTATGGCAACGGCTTTGGCGAAACGATTCTTGCTGATACATTGAAAGATGTTCGCGACAAGGTGGTTATCGCAACCAAGTTTGGCTATGACATCTACAACCTGCCGGGTGAGCGTAAAGGCCATTCCGAGCTGCCGCAAAACTGGTCCAAAGACCACATTCGCTATGCATGCGAACAAAGCCTGAAACGATTGGGTACAGACTATATCGATTTTTATCAGCTCCACAATCCGCGGATGGAAGCGGTGCTGAATGAAGAAATCATTGAAACGCTCGAGGATCTGAAAAAAGAAGGCAAAATCCGTGAGTACGGTGCAGCCATGGGCCCTGACATCGGCTGGGAAGAAGAGTCGGTTGTTGCTTTGAAACGCCCTGGCTATGCAGGCATTCAAATTATTAACAACATCGTTGAGCAGGACCCTGCCCGCAACCTCTTCTCCATTGCGGATGAAGAAAAACGCGCGCTGATCGTTCGCGTACCGCACGCTTCCGGCCTGCTGGACGGTACGTACGATCCACAAAAGCATTTTGACAAGAGCGACCACCGCAGCCACCGTCCAACCGAATGGATGCAGGCGGGTGTGGAAGTTGTCGAGGAAATGAAAGCAAAAGGATTGTTCGACGGAAAAGAACGTACAATCGGACAGCTGGCCATCCAGTTCTCGTTGTATCGTCCTTCGGTCGTAACGGTGCTTCCGAACATTACAAGCGAAGCGAACCTGAAAGAATTCGCCCGTTCCTCAGATGTACCGGCGTTGACGGATGCTGAGTTCAACGTCATTGATTCCCTGTGGGTAAACGGTTACAACAAGCGTCTTGAACAGCACATGTCCAACACGAAGACAAAACCAACCCCTGTGTTGACAGCACAGTAATGGGGCGAACTGAAAAAGTAAGAAGGAGCCTTTTCTGAAGGCTCCTTCTTACTTTTTCAGCGCTGTCATGACTTGTAGATCCAGCTTCGCGGCTGCATTCTTGTCGTAGGTTTTCTCATATTGCGGATCAACGGAAATGCGTGATCCGTAAAACATGACATCTCGGACGGTTTCGACGCCAATCTCAACCTGGGCCAGCTTAAGTGGAAGCCCCTCCAACCGCTCGGTCACGATTTTGGAACGTCCGTATATCTCATAGGAAGACCCTGCACCAATCAGATGGAGAACCACCTTCGGCTCCTTCTGCATGTTCTGCAAGATTCGTGAACGGTTGTCAATCGCGATGCGAATGACTTGATGGGTAACGGCGAACACCCATGAGACGGACGCAAGCGATGGCGCTCCTGTCTCATGATCGATTGTACCCAATGTTACAAACCGCTCCTGTTGAAGCAGGGCAAACAGCTCTTCAGACAGTGAGCTCGCAACGGTTTCGGCCATGCTGATCCCTCCAGTTCCATCGTATTCTTATTGTACCCGCGTCCGTCCTGTT
>JBLNEJ010000494.1:0-3000 GCA_050262535.1 Clostridia bacterium | reverse complement strand
AACATTCATAGTGGAAAAGACCTGTTCTGGAGAAACCGCCTTGAAGAAATGGCTGATTTTTTGGCCGATACAAATGCTGATATCATTGGGTTACAAGAGGTGCATCAAAACAGACGTTTAGGGTATCAAGCTGCCTTTTTAGCAGAGGCTCTCCACTATTCTTTTGCCTTTGCACCAGCTTTGCCAGTGGCGGACGGGCATTTTGGCAACGCACTGCTGACTCGTTATCCCATTACTCAGACCAACGTGCAGTTTCTCCATGCAGGTGGAGAACCTCGTGCGTTGCTTGATGTGACAATCCATTCAGCCAGTAACGAACCGCTCAATCTGCTGGTCACTCATTGCAGCCTTGATCAAAAAAGCCGTGAAAAACAATGGGGGAGAATCCGGCAAATGGTGGACGAAAAAAAAGACACCCCTTTGATTTTACTGGGTGACTTCAATTCGGTGCAAGCACAGTTTGACCCCATTCTAAAGGACTGCGCGGAAGCGACTGAACAGAAAAAGCGCTCTACCATTGTATGGTTACGGAAACGACTTGATTATATTTTTGTCTCAAGCCATTGGCGCATTCTTGATTATGCCGTGCTCCCCGTAAAATGGTCAGATCACTACCCGATCATGTCTATCGTGGAACTGTCTGCCTCGCCAAGACTTCATTCACAATGAATTCCTTGAGATCCACCAGTCGTGCCGGTCGTTTGATCGGCTGCTTCGCCCCTACAACGAGCAATGGAATCAAGGAATCTCTTTTATGCAAAGAGCCATGACTTCCACCACCAAGATGGGTTGGGGCATACTCCGATAAAAATTCATACCCTGGTGCTGCCGTCACAGCCACAACCGGATCTGTACGAGCAAACAGCGCACCGTAAAGTCGGCTAAGTGCATCAGGATAATTATCAAACCGGATGATTCCATCCTGGCCGATGTCAAGATCAAGAACACCAAGATCGCCATCCAGACGCCAAGAATTACCGTAACAATCGGTTTGACTCCCGGCCTTCGTAAAACGCAGCTTCCGCTCGGTTCCACCCGTTTTCACATGCACCCACTCGGCTTCCTTCCAGGCGATGATATCAATGCGCTTTTCGCCTGCAAGCGCATCAAGGACCTTGTTCAGCAAGCCTTCCTGCAAAGGATAGAGATAGGTCATCCGTTCATTGTTACAGATAACAACCTCATCTTCCTTGCGAATATCGCACCCGATCCGATGCAAACGGAATGGGACCAGCAACTGCTGCAAATCAATATTGTGAATGGGATCAACACCAATTTGGGTTTGACCGTGATCGCTTATGAAAAGAAGCACATTCTCCTCCAAAGCTTGCTCCCAGGATGGAAAACTGTTCAAAAATCGCACGATCTGTTCATCTACCGCCGCCAAATGGTCCAAAGCCTGTTCAGGAGCACGGTGCAGCTTATGGTCATTATCCGGCAAATAAACAAGTGTAAAATCAGGCTGCTTCCCGCTCTTTACCACTTCAATCAGAACATCGATGGCATGCGTATCGTTGATTCCGTATGAACCGATTGGGCTTTGCGAAAATCCCCAAGGAATCGGGCGAAAAATGTTTGGATTGACTAATGTCCCCATGCTGAAAATGGTAGGACCACTTACTTTTTGCGGAAGCTGGAAGGACGTTGCCGCCTGCAGTGCAAACGGAAGATGTAGGGAATGCTGCACATTCCCCCGGTGTGCAATGACATTGATTGACCCCGTCACGAATCCGCAGCTTTCCAAATCCTCATGAATCGTTTTGACATCTCTGCTCAAATGCCGTTCATTCAGATCATATAAAACGTTTTGCGCACAATGAGCGATACCGATTTTGGTGATCATTGCTGTTGAGTTAATGTAATTGATGATCTTTCGACTGCTTGCATCGTACCAAACAAGACCTGGAACTGTATGCTGGTCGGGGTAGACTCCCGTCAAAAGCGAGCAATCGATCGATGCTGTCATGGTCGGAAAAACCGTCACACAATCGGGTACATATTCTCCTCGGTCCATCAAGAATTGAAAGGCAGGAGCTTTTCGCTGTTTTACACAATCTTCCAAAACATCCGGCATCATCGAATCAACCAGGAACAAAAGCACCTTTTTCATGAGTACCTTCCCCTACTAGCAAGATAGTCCGTCGTAGGATATAGTGTTGACCTTACCTGTCTGGCTATGCACAAATTGAGGAATTGGCAATGTGTCGGTAAATGTGCTGAACCAATAAAAAAAGTGGCAAAATCCCTACGATAACCAGGATTCTGCCACTTATTCAAATTCTACAATTTGGCCCTCGTTTAAGGATTTTCCAAAACAATTGAGTCTTGATTAATCGTTAACGTGAAGCCCGACCCTTTTTCCAACAAAGGACCTACCGGCACATAGCTGCTCGATGGGTTTGTCCCTTCACTTTTCCCATTCGTGACTTGGGAAAGGACGGAGGAACGGATCGATACGTTATCTCCGTTCCGCGTAAATAAAGGAGAGAGCGACGGGAACGTGACGCCGTTGATGAGAATTTGATCCCCCTGTTCCTCCAAGCGAAAGTGGGAAACGCCGAATTGCTTTAACCCCGCGATAACTTGAGCAATATCATCCTCAACCAGCACATCGGGCGTTAACCCGACGTGGTTAACGACACGGTGCTTCGGCGTAAAGTACTCATGCAGCGTTATTTTAAGCGCGTCGCCTTCTGGAAATGGCACGACCTGCTGCGCACTCCCCTTGCCATACGTCTTGTTGCCGACCAGTTTTGCAATCCCGTAATCCTGTAAAGCTCCAGATAGCATCTCGGAAGCGGAAGCCGTCGATTCGTTGACCAGGATGGTTACGGGATAGGTCACGGTTCGCCCATTATACACGTTGGTCGCAACTTCAATTCCGTTTCGGTCAATGGTATACATCAGGACACCATTCTCCATGAAAAGACTCGCGATATCCCGGGCAGAGCTTAAATAGCCACCCCCGTTGTTGCGCAAATCGATGATGAGCCCTTTTAG
>JBLNEJ010000493.1:0-3901 GCA_050262535.1 Clostridia bacterium | reverse complement strand
GCCCATGTCCAATCCGAGCTCGCCCAAATAGACGCCTTTGGCTTCCTCGATGGCGGAAGCAAGACGGATCGATGCGTCGCGAATGCGTTCCTCGATTAGCGATTTTTGTCTGCGGAAAAGATGAGCAAGCATCTCCTCGCCGGGAATCACCATCCCGCCGGTTCGTACATGGGTGGTTACGCTTCCGGCGCCCGCAACCTTGGCGGCCATGCAAGACACAACCCATTCGTTTTGCTGGTTTTTGTGCAGATGAACCCGGAAGTCAAACGGCCGATTCTGGTACGTGCACAGCGCAATTCCCTGCTGAATGAGATAATTGCTCAGACGGCGATTGCGGAAGATGTGCTGATAGAGGGAAGAGACCGATTGAAACCGACGTTTTACGTTGCCACTGCCGTTGTGATAGGAAACATCATAACCGCCTGCAGCGCGGGTCACCTTAATAATCCCGTAACCCAAACTTCCGTTTTTCGGTTTTAAATAGACGATCGGGTGCTTTTTCAGCATCGAGCGCATCAGTGCAAGGGTCGGAGGTGTGTACGTTTCAGGAATATGCTGATTCACGTCCGGATTGGGATAAAGCAGCTGGTGGACGCCCCATTTGTTAAAAAACCCCTGGTTAAACATCGGCATGTTTCGTTGATTCGCCAGCCTGACCTTGAATTGCTGCACATGTGGCAGCCGTTCGGCACCGCGAGATGGAATTCGGTCGTACACGACATCGGGCAAAGCGGTAAGCAGCTTTTTCCATTCGTAGCCCCCTTGTTTTTTCGGGCGCAAAAACCAGGCATGGACGGTATTGTGTTCCCAGTCCACGTCATTGGGGGAAAAGATGAAATAATAGACCCCCTTGCCCTTCTGGGCGAGCAGCAATTTGTGAAAAAACGAGCTGCGCGGACCGATCGGCTTTGTCGAATTGTTTTGGACGCCTGTTGTCAAAATGCCGATGGCCGGGCCGATCCGAATCGTTTCCCCTTCTCGCTTCAAGTGAATCAAGCCGCCATGAGGAACCCCCAATTCCGTCTTAAGCGAGCTGGTCAGCTTGATGACGTTGCTGTCCGGATTTCGTTTGTCCTGATAGAGAGTGGCAACTGTTTCACGTTTGCCGTGGGAGAGAACAATTTTTTGCCGATGGCGGAGCTGTAATTTTTGACAAAGCGAAAGCGGCAAGACGATCCCTGCCAATTGGGGATAGGAGAGAAAGCGCAGCCGCACGGTGATTGAATCCATGCTTAGTAACCTCCTACACGCTCTTTCATAAGATAGTTGGCGTACTTAACGGGCTGGGTCACGGAATGAATCCGGGCTGTTTTGTCGTGGATTTGTTTAAATACGGCGCGTCCCGGCCTGCTGTTCACTTCAATCAGCCACACTTTGCCCTTGCTGTCCACACCGATATCGATGCCGAGCTCAAACAATGTTCCGTGATGCTCTTCAAGAGCGGGGGGCAAAAGTGAGACGAGCGCGTCGATTTCCGCTTCGATCTTTGTTTGTTGCTCGGACGGGAAGTAGCGGGAGAGAAAGCTGGGCAGTGCAACCGCACGACCGCCGCCATGCAGGTTGGACGTAATGCTCTGTTTGTTGCCGAGTCTCACTGCCTTTCCGGTTGTTTGCCATGTTCCCGTGCCGTCCTTTTGCACCAGAACGCGTATATCGAATGGGGTACCGTCTGGGGTTGATAAGGATAAATAAGGTTGAATCAAAAACTTGGCCCCCACCGTGAAGGTTTGAACAAAATTCTTCACCCCGGTTGTATCAGCAAAGATACGCCGAAACGGGACATTGGTTCTGCGAGATCGGCCTAATGCCTCGAAGCGATTCTGACGCTTTTGGATGCGAACGACACCATACCCATGCGTGCCGGACATCGGCTTGATGATGACCGGTTGCCCCGCATTCAGGCGATCAACCAAGTCATGAATCATGAGCGGCCTTGTATCGGGCAACCAGTGGGACAGTTCGGGAAGCTTCTCCAGCATTTGATAAACCTGCCATTTTCCCGAGAGTCCCCGGCCCATGAATCGAATGGTTGGGTCATTTTGCAACTTCTCGATAAATGGTTTATAGTGGCGGTAAGCGGGCCCCATGAAGCAGCGGTCATAAATCAGCTTCGGAAGGTCAAAGGTCCGCGTCATCCATGCTCCATCCTCGAATTCGTACCCGATGGTGGTGCGCGTTTCGAAATCGACTTGTCGAGGAGAAAAAACGAAAACACGGATGCCTAGCTGACGTCCGGCCAAGGTCAGGTGCCGATAAAAGTCTTTTTCCGTGAAGGTGGGTCCGTTGCAGTAGGCAATGATCCCTAAATAGCGCCATCTCGTAGTCATCTTCGTTCGATTCGTTTTTCTCGCCATATATCGTCACCTACGATTTGCGTTTCTTCACCAATTTTGTCGAACGGGTTGCTTTTCGAATCCGTACGCGTCTCGGGAATCCTCCAAGGTAGTGGGCGTAATCCAGTAGGCGTCGTACAGATGGGCGAGCTCGTCTGGGCAATTCTTCCTCACCCTCTCGGATGTTGAGGGTTGAGATTGATTTGGAAGGTTTGCTGTTTACCTCAAGCAACCAGATGTGTCCGGAAATGTCTACACCCAAATCGATGCCGAATTCGGCGTATTGTCCGCCCATCGAGGTCTCCAGCATTTCGGCGATCTGCAAAGCTGCGAGCTGCAGCGAACGCGGGGTAGGACGCGCGCCGCCAAGCCAGGGACCGCAAATGGCAAGCGCTTGCTTGGCGGGCATCATCGTTCCGCCCCGGGCTACGTTTGAAACAACGCTGCCTGCGCCAATCCGGGCTACCATCGAGGTTACGGCCCAGATGCCTTGGCCGTTTTTTTGAACCAGCACACGGAAGTCGGCGGTCCTGCCACCGTTGCGAATCAGCTTCAGACCTTGCTGGAGCAGATACGGCTTCCCTTTCCCGATTTTTTGCAGCGCGCGATAAAGGGAAGGAAGGTCTTTATGGACCTTGGCGGAGTAGCTGTTGGCTAATTGATAGCCAGACGGACCGCGGCGAATGCGGTAAACACCTTTTCCCATGCTTCCGTTTGCCGGTTTGGCGTATAGTGAGCGATGCTCAGCCAACATTTGCTTGAGTTCATCCTGGCCGCTGAGGCAGACCGTTTTCGGCAAAAAGGATTGAGCTTCCTTGACGGAAGACAACGCGGTGTGGACGTGCCACTTATTTAAAAATTGTTCGTTAAAAAATGGAATCTCGTTTTCCCGGCAGCGTTTGATCCAAGCGCTCACGCTATCGCTTCGCTCTCGTTCGCGAGAGGCAAGACGGTTGTAGATGCACTGGGGGAGGGGAAGCGTGCGAAACTGCCAGAGACCGTTTCTTCGGATCAGTCCGCGGACGGTTTTGGTTTCCCAGTTGACATCCTGGAGGGTGAATGCACAAACAAGCCCCCCTTTTTGTCTGCTGACATCCGTCAGTTCATTGAAGAACGGAGTAAAGCTGCCAAACGGATTTCGTGGATCAACGTTATGAATCGAAATAAGGATTCCAATGAAGGGACCGAAAACGAGTCGCCTTTGATTCGCATCATAGCGCATCAAAAGCGGCACGCCAGCGGGGAGAAGCAGGGAACGAGCGAGTACGGGGCTCATTTGGACCACTCGACCTGTTTCTCTTCCCTTGACTTGCGCCCTTTGCATATGGGTGCCGAATTGTACAGTGATGGTGTCGGCGGGGATTTTCTGCTGGCGCATGGTAGACTGGGGAAGAATGAGGAGGGTGTTTTCGGCTGTTCGGGGTTCAAATGCCTGAATCATTGTACGTGCATATGACATTGCTATCCCCTTCCCGTAGGCTTTAGGTTAGTCTTATCTTATGAGCAGCACAGTGCTTTGGTTACTTGGTGTGGAGGGATGTTCGCCGTGGGTTTTGGAATGTTGTTGG
>JBLNEJ010000492.1:0-2844 GCA_050262535.1 Clostridia bacterium | reverse complement strand
CCAGCATGAGGTCATTGCCAAAGGCTCGATTCGCAGGCAAGAGCAAGCCCTTCACATCGACCTTGACAAGCGGTTTATACATACCACATCTTCCGTGTATCATCCTAACTACGTGATCATGGCAACTGGTATCCGGCAAAATCGACTGCCCGCCCTGGCACATGCAAGCCGTGTCCTGGCCCCATGGTTTTCCACAACATCACAGGCTCACTCTCTTGCCGGACAAAAAGTGCTGGTTATCGGCGGCGGGGATCGCGCTGTGGAGAGCGCCATCAATTTGGCAGCACATGCGGATCAAGTGTGGGTATCTGTTCGCTCCTCGAAGCTGCGCGCACGAGATGAGTGGCAGAAGCATCTTCGCCAATGTGCCAACGTGAAGATCCTGTTCAATACGCAACTATTTGAAGTGCTTGAAGCTCCCCGTCCGACCGTCGTGTTGACCTCTTCCGATGCGAAAACAACGCAATCGCTTGAGGTTGACTGGATCCTTCCGCGTATCGGTGTAACGGGAAACAGCGAGCTGTTGCCCAGTGTAGCCAAGCATGGCGGAAGCTTCTTTCGCGTAAATGAAGTGCAGCAGACAGAGTTGGACTGGATTTATGCTATTGGCGACGTGACCAACGGTCCAGAATATGGCAGTTTGTCTCTCGCTTCTGGCCAAGCGATGAAAGCAGTTAAGCATATCAGCCTGCAAAGAAAGGAATAGCGGACCATGTATCAATTTCTCGACCATTTCGGGAAAACGGTGACCCTCACCTTTGACCCTGCTGTGTATCGCGAGCGCAAAGCGGACCATGTGCTCGTCTTCCCGTTCTATCAAGGTCAACTTTTGTTTACCATTCATACCGAACGCGGCATCGAGCTGCCCGGTGGAAAAGTGGAGCCAGGTGAAACAACGATGGCCGCTGCTGCCAGGGAAACGTTTGAAGAGACCGGATATACGTTGACAGCGCTGCGCAAGGTTGGACAGTATACCGTCGACGCGTTCATTGTAAAGGACATTTTCGTAGCTGAAGTAGAAAAGTTTGTCAAAGAAATGGTCGGGGGAAATGTGGGCGGTGCCCTGTTATACCGCGACATTCCGGAAACCTTAAAAAACAGCACACAATTTAGCAGAACGCTGCAGGATGACGTGTATCCCTTAACCCTTGCTTATTTGCGTGCACATGACCTGATTCCCCGTTAAATGGCTAAAGCCTTGGATCGGAGGTGATTTCTTCCGATCCAAGGCTTTTATTTTTCCTTCTCTTTCTTGCACAGCACCTGTTCAATCAACGAATTAACGTCAAAACCGAGCTTCTCTCTTGACCGCTGCTTCGCTTTCGCTTCGGGTGAGTCAGGCTCAAGCCCGAGTATTTCAATCGCTTGTCTGAGGGCTTCCTGCTCTTTCTGCTTGGCTTCCTGCTGCTCACGTGAGGCTGCTTGCATGTCGATGTTGGCCGGCTTAATGAAAAAAAGCGCAATCAACCCGGATACCCCCGCCAATGCAGCAACACTGTAAAACATCACCTTCGGAGACAAGCTGATCAGCCAACTGAACACAGGCGGCCCCACGGCGACACCGATAAATCGGACCCCATTATAAAGCGAGGTGATCATGCCTCGCTCTGCTTTTTTGACTGATCCGGTAATCATGCTGTTCAAACAAGGCAGGATCATTCCGGTTCCAATACTGCCCCCCACAAGGATCGCGATCAGGGCGTATACATTTTGCACCAGGCTGGCAGCGAAATAGGAAGCCGCCAAAAGCGTCATGCCGATGATGATGAACCACCGCATCCGCGTCAGCTTCTGCTTGATCAGCATTCCGGTGATATAGGCCATAATGGACATCGCCAGCAAGGGGATTGCCAGTATGCCGCCTTTGAGCACCCCTTCGATCTTGTACTCTTCTTCCAACCGCTCCGACAAATAATAAAGGACACCAAACAAAGTGAACAGGCAGACACTGCCGATCAGAAACGCTGCCCACAGCCAGCTTTTGTGCTTGCGCAGCACGGCCTTCACCGACTGGATGTACTCCCCGAGCGCAACCGGTTTTTTCTGTGCCGCTTTTTCTTTGACCAACCACAGAAACAGGACCAGCAAGAGTCCGCAAATAACCGGAAACGCGAGAAAAACCATATACCAGGCAATCAGTCCGAGCAGCGAGCCAAAGATGGGGCTTAGCACTTTCCCCATGCCATTGGACGTCTCCAGCAGACCAAGCGCCTTACTTTCCGATGAGCCCTGGAACAGATCTCCCACAAGCGCCATCGCAATCGGTGCCGTTCCGGCCGCACCAATTCCCTGCAAAAACCGTCCCGCCAGAATGATTGCGTACGGCTGCTTGATCCATAACGCTGCCAGTCCCGCCAGCAAACCGCCGATCCCGTAGATAATCAGCGAGATCACAATCACCTTTTTCCGCGCAAAACGGTCAGACAAATAACCGGCAACCGGAATCACCAATCCAGCCGCGATGGAAAACGCGGTTATCAAAAAACTCGATTGCATGCTCGATAACCCCATCGCCGACTTCATCGCCGGTAGCACAGGGATCAGCATGGAGTTGCCCAAAACCATGACAAATGGGACACCTGTGATGCCAATGAGATTTTTCGTCTGTTGCGCCATCGGTCTCCTCCGTCTTTACCAATAAATACTGCCATCCCAACGATACGCCTTGATTAGCTCCCAATCGGGCTCACAGCCGATGCCAATCCCGTCTGGAACGGTGACTTTGCCCTGGTTGGCGATGACAGGAAACAACCGGGTGAACGGATTTTCCATCGCATCCCACTCCACCGGTTCGAGCTCCATCCCTTTCATCTTGCTCCATCCGGGCAAAACCGCTTGCGCCAT
>JBLNEJ010000491.1:0-5214 GCA_050262535.1 Clostridia bacterium | reverse complement strand
GCACGCTACAATGTAAATCCGGTCATAAGCGGCCAGTTCAGCATCGCTCATTTTCAGCTCAGGCATGACGATCCGTTTCTTCTCGATATCGATGCGCGCACCCATTGTATCGCGAACCGCTTGCGGCTGCTCGCTGATTTCCTTCAGCATGAAGGAGTCAAACCCGCCTTTTTCCGCCTGCACGAAGTCCCAGTCAACATGGAACAGTTCACGCTCGACCTTTTCCCCGGTTTCGGCCATATACAGCTCGACTCCGTCACGGGTCAGAACGGCAAGCTCGCCTTCGTTCAAAATGTACACATCACGCGTATGCTCCAGCATAGCCGGAATATCGGAGCCGATAAACGTTTCTCCTTGGCCCACACCCACGATCAACGGGCTAGCCAGACGCACAGCGATCAATTTGTCCGGTTCGTGCGAGGACATGATGCCGAGTGCATAGGCACCGCGCATTTTTTTCACGGCGCGACGAACGGTCTCCACCAGGTTGCCATCGTACAGATCGGCCAGCAGGTGCGCAATTACCTCTGTATCGGTCTCGGAGGTAAACGTATAGCCCTTGGCGATCAGCTCTTCCTTGATCGTAATGAAGTTCTCGATAATCCCGTTGTGAACGACCGCGAATTGCAGCTTCTCGTCCGTATGCGGGTGAGAATTCTCATCCGAAGGTTTGCCGTGTGTCGCCCAGCGTGTATGCCCGATCCCAACCATCCCGGTAAGCGGCTTTTGCTCCAGACGCTCTTCCAGAACTGCCAGACGGCCTTTTGCCTTGTCATACGTCAGTCCTTGTTCGGTCAGAACCGCGATCCCTGCTGAATCGTATCCGCGATACTCCAGCTTTCTCAGACCACCGATGATGATTTCCTGCGCATTTTTTGCTCCAATATATCCAACGATTCCACACATGTGTAATAGTCCCCTTCCCAAATGTGACGGGGACACATCCCAAAAGTCATACTTGAACAAACGGGGTGTGCCCCCGCCATCTCATTGTCATGTTTATTTTTTTGGATCTGAGTGAGCCTGCTTGAAACCGTCCTCGTTTCAAGCATCTCCTCAGGGATCATGCGCAAGTTTTGTGCAACGGGTTGCCCCGCTGTTTTGTTCTTGCGCTTATCGGCATTGATCCGTTGCTACCGGGAGGCACCCGCCGAATGCTTCGATAAACCTCCACCTCGTCCACTGTGCTCCATGCCGGGCAGCCACAGTGCTGGCGCTTTGTCGTTGATCCTCCAACGTGGAATAACGCTGCTTCCTTCCTCCTTCCCTCCACCTGCATTGATCCACTTCCATACTGTAACACAGGTTACACGTTTTCTCTAGCAGAAATGTGCCTGAAATAAGCGTTCTCCGCCATTGTTCACCCCTTCCTCACATTCGTACATCGTATGCAAAAAGGAGTGGCCCGGTGCCACTCCCCCCTCGCTTCCCATTATGCAAGCTCCTGTTTGACAACCTCTACAATGCGATACACCAGCAAATTCAGCTCGCCCGCATCTGGCCCTTCCGCCATGACACGCACGATCGGCTCCGTACCGGATGGACGCACCAGCACGCGGCCGTTGCCTTCCAGTTCCTCTTCCACTTCCTTGATCGCCTGTTCAATCACCGCATTGCCAGCCAGCTTGCTTTTGTCTGCAACCGGCACGTTGACCAAAATCTGCGGATATTTCACCATCACATGCTTCAGCTCTGAAAGCGGTTTGCCAGACTCCTTGATAATGTTGAGCAGCTGCAAGCCTGTCAACAGACCATCGCCTGTCGTGTTGTAATCGAGGAAAATGATATGCCCCGATTGCTCACCACCAAGGTTGTAGCCGCCGCGAACCATTTCCTCGACGACATACCGATCGCCTACGGCAGTTTTGGTCGTATTGATCGAGCACTCCTCCATCGCCTTGAAAAAGCCCAGGTTGGCCATCACAGTCGTGACAACCGTGTTGTTGTTCAGCTTGCCTTTTGCTTTCAAGGCGCGAGCGCAAATCGCCATGATGTAGTCACCGTCAATAATTTCACCTGTATCATCCACAGCAATACAACGGTCAGCATCCCCGTCAAAGGCGAGACCCAGGTCAGCGTTATGCTTCAGCACTTCCTCCTGAAGACGCTCCGGGTGGGTCGAGCCGCATTGATCATTGATGTTGACTCCGTTCGGATTGGCTCCAATGGTAATCACGTCAGCCTCTACGTCAGCGAATAAACGAGCTGCCAGCGAGGAAACGGCGCCGTTCGAGCAATCCAGCACCACCTTCAAATTATCAAAGCGCTCCGTTACCGAGTTTTTCAAATGAGACAAATATTTTTGACCGCCTTCAAGGAAATCGAGCACCGTCCCGATGTTTTCACCGGTTGGACGTGGCAGCGTATCTTCCGCTGCATCGAGGTATTGCTCAATCTCGGCTTCCATTTCATCTGAAAGCTTGAATCCATTGCTGCCAAAAAATTTGATTCCGTTATCAGGAAAAGGGTTGTGCGATGCCGAGATCATGACACCGGCATCCGCCCCTAGCGCACGCGTCAGGTAAGCTACCCCCGAAGTGGAGATCACTCCGAGACGAACCACTTCTGCCCCTACGGACAGTAGTCCGGCAAGCAAGGCACTCTCCAGCATTTGCCCAGACATACGCGTATCTCTGCCGATGACAACCTTCGGTTTGCCTTCCTGTTTGTTTCGCGTCAGTACATAGCCACCGATTCTGCCAATTTTAAATGCCAGCTCCGGCATCAATTGCGCATTCGCGATCCCACGTACACCGTCTGTTCCGAAATACTTCCCCATCCTTGTCCCTCTTTTCTATCCTTATACACATCAATAGCCTATGCTTTTTGTTATTTGTTGGTGATTTCCACTGTAATTTGCTTTAATGCGGGCGGCGCGGCTTTCAAATAAGCCGGCAGGTTGTAGACGATCGGGATTTCGTGCACGCCAAGCGGCAAGCTGCTGACGTCGGCCACGACCTGTACATCTTCCGCAGTAATATCCTTCAGGTTGACTTCAGCGCCAATCAGGTCGAAATCAATTGTGGTGATTTCTTGACCAGATGCGGTAAATACCTTGGCCTGTTCATTTTCCGCCAAGCCGGTGATCCGCAACGGCACCTTTTCCAACCGCTTTGTTTGCGATGGTGCCACCTTCAGCGACACTTCCAAATACTCCGGCTCCACCTTCACGACTTTGTCCAATAGCGGCATCTTCAGTTGAACGAGGCGGTCGGAGTTGATTTTGCTCAAGTCGATTTCCGGCCCCGGATACGTGCTGATCTTGATCGCATCAATCACTTCCTTCGGTCCGTACACCGTTACTTCTTCCGCGTTCTTTTCCACACTAGCCAAACTATAGCCATCCGGCAAGTCGTTCGTCAAGTTCATTTTTATTGGCACCTTGACGAACGGACTGGTCACCGGAACGTTTACCTCCACCGTCAGCGGGTTGATTTCCACCTTCTGAAGGACGTTCCCGAACTTGTCCAATACCTTCAGCGGAACGGTTACGTTGATTGGCTCCGTCGTTCCTTCTAATGGAACGGATGCCCGCACGCTGGCGATGTTGTTCACCTGGCTTTCCGGCACCTTTACATGTACCCGAAACGGCTTCACAATCGGCTCGCCGGCCGTATAACCAGGTGCCGTTTGCCCCAGAACTTCGACGCTTACTTCTTTTTCTACCGTTTGCTTTTCTTCCAGTGTGATTTCGACCGTACTCGGAATGATTCCCACCTTGGTTCCCTCCGGAAAGCCTTTGGATTGAACCGGAACCTTGTGCGTTCCTTTTCCTTTACCCCTTACATCGGCATAGATTTCCGAATCAGGCGGGAAAAAGTTGTGCTTGTAAAACGGGTTGCTGCTTTCTATCATAATTTTTACCGTTTTGGGCTGTTTCACTACCTCAAAATTATCCGAGTCGTACAACACTCGCAGGTTGACGCCTTCCACAAACAATGGTTGGGATGAATCCGCCGGCGTAACCCCGTCTGTCTCCTGATTCACGACCATCCACATCATCGTTGCGAGAAGCAAGGCGATCGCGCGTGCAAACCAACGGCTGTTCAACCACTTATCCATGCTTTCGCCCCCATTGCCAACGACTTACCATGGATTTGCTTTTTAATTGCGAATCCAGATGTTCGAGCAATATTTCCGTGAGCTGTTCCTCTGTCAGATTCCGATGCACCTCACCGTTCGAAGCGAACGAAACCTGCCCGGTCTCCTCTGAAACCACAATCGATAGTCCGTCTGATACTTCACTCATGCCGATCGCTGCCCGATGCCGCGTCCCCAGCTCCTTGGAAATCGCCGGGTTTTCCGTCAGCGGCAAATAACAGCCTGCAGCCAAAACCGTATCTTTCCGAATGATGACAGCGCCGTCATGCAGCGGTGTATTCGGGATGAAAATATTGATCAACAGCTCGGACGATACCTTTCCGTTAATCATAATACCCGTTTCCACGTAATCGTTCAGGCCTGTCTCTTTTTCAATCACAATTAACGCGCCGATCCGCCGTTTTGACATGTAGGTGGTCGATTTCCCCACCTCCTGTACCATCCGCCGAACCCCTTCCTCATCCTGATTGGAATTGGTGCGCGAAAAAAGCTTTCCTCGGCCAAGCTGCTCCAATGCACGCCGAAGCTCCGGTTGAAAGATAATGACCAGTGCGAGAACCCCGAAGGTAAACGCCTGCGACATGAGCCAATGCAATGTCGTCAGCTGGAAATACTTGCTCAAAAGCCAGGTGATGATGATCACCATGATACCTTTGAGCAACTGCACCGCTCGTGTACCGCGGATCAGCATGATTAATTTATAAATAACGTACGTCACCAACAGGATGTCGATGCCATACCGGATTACATCACCGTAATCACTCAAAATCATAGCGATGCCCCCACATTCTCGCTCCAAAGCAATTTCTCTTATTATCTGATAGCAGTACCTCGCTGAAAAAAAGCACGGCCATTTTGTGCCGCGCTCCGTTTGTCTCTATTTTCTCTTATGGGGAGGCTGGAAGCAAGTTATTTCCGATATTTTTCAGCTGGTACCAGACCCAATCGAAAATGGCTTCCACTGACTCAGTACTGCCGGCCACCTGCGCTGTCGAGGCAAGGAATACCTTACCATCAATCGCAACCACATTGCCCCGTACCTTTCCCTGGACCTCCACACTGCCATTGCGGACGATCAAATCCCCATCCACTGTGGTGCCGACCGGTACAACC
>JBLNEJ010000490.1:0-4591 GCA_050262535.1 Clostridia bacterium | reverse complement strand
AATGACAGGGACAGCCCGCCATTGTCCGGATCGGAGAATACGTTGCTAAGGTCAATCACCTTCGATTCACCAACTGTCAACGCCAGATCGCCAATCGGATTCTGTACGACCGGCGGGTGATTGTCAACCACTGTAATCGTCACTTTCCCAATATTGTAGCCGCCGCCGTCATGTGCCTTGAAGGTAAACGAATCTTGTCCGATGAATCCCGGGTTTGGCGTATAGGTGTATGCTCCAGTCAACGTATTCGACACGACAGCAGTGCCATTTGCTCCGTTCGTTACAATGCTGTATTCCAATGGATCGTTATCGAAATCCGTTGCCCACAAGGTGCCTTTAACCGGGGTATCCTTTGCCGTTCTTTCCTCCGTATTGGTGGGAACCGGCAGCTGATTGTCCCGTGTAATCGTCACGCTGTATTGAGACATCGAAACTCCGTCTGCCGAGGTCACACGAATACCCAATTCATTTATACCCGGTGTGAGAGGAATCGGGGCGCTTGTTGTACCACTTGGAATCGTAACAGGTGCAAATCCGTTCACACTCGGTGCGATTGTTGCAAATTTGCTGACTGTAATGGTAGCGCTGGCATCCGATGCGGTCGGTGTAATCGTAATGCTGTTCACACCGGAAACAGCCATCGTGTAGCTGCCAATCATGGGAGAAAAAGCAGGCGACAACGTACCAGCGGAGAGGACGAGGTTGTTCAACACTACTTTTTTCACCTGCATGGGGACAAGGGTTTCTACCGAACTGGTCGTGCCATTGCCAAGTTGACCGCTTTGATTGCTCCCCCACGTCCAAATCGTGCCGTCCTGTTTTACTGCCGTTGTATGACTATAGCCAGCTGCAACGGCCGCCGCATCACTGAAGGAACCATTTCCTTCTGGTCCTACTACTTGCACCGGAATCAGCTTGTTAGTACCTTTGCTACCGATACCTAATTGCCCCCATGCATTAAGTCCCCAAGTCCAGAGCGTTCCGTCGTTTTTCATTGCAGCCACGTGACTGCTCGATAACTGAATCTTCTTTACGTCTTTCAATTGTTTTGTGTTATCAATTGGATCTTTCACTTGTACAGGGACCGAGCGATTTGTTGTTGTTCCATCCCCTAACTGGCCTGACCCGTTATACCCCCAGCCCCATGCTTCTCCATTTGTTTGCAGGGCGAAACTAGAATTTCCCGCAGCCGTTATGGATGTTACACCGCTGAAAGGCTGCGTTACATTATTGGGGTCTTTCACCTGAACGGGATCATGACGCTCCGTGTTCGTGCTGTCACCCAATTGATTATACGAGTTATATCCCCACGCCCAAACCGTTGAGTCTTCTTTCAACACAATCGTATGAGAATCACCAGCAGCGATAGCCTTTACACCAGTGAGGTTCTTTACTTGAACCGGATATAATCTGGTCGTGATCGTTCCATCTCCCAATTGGCCATTGTAGTTATATCCCCATGCCCAGACCGTTCCGTCCGATTTCAACGCTACCGAGTGATTCGCACTGCCATCGATCGCGATGACACCCGTCAAAAAGCCTGTTCCATTCGGACCTTTTACCTGTACAGGAGCGGTTTGGTTGAAACTTGTTCCGTCCCCCAGCTTTCCGTACTGGTTGTGCCCCCACGTCCAGACGGTTCCGTCGCTTTTCAAGGCGAGAGAATGATTGTCCCCTGCCGCAATCGCAATGACATCCGCAAGTCCTTTCACTTGAACCGGTATGGTTTGCGTACCGGTCGTCCCATCTCCCAGCTGGCCAGAGCTGTTGCCTCCCCACGCCCAGACCGTTCCATCTTCTTTTAACACGAGGTTGTGGTATAAACCTGCGGCGACTTGCTTGATATCAGAGGCTGCCATTGCCCCATTCCACGGTATGAACGTGAAGATCAACGCGAGCCCAAAGACGATTTTCCATATCCTTGCCATGATATTTACTCCTCTCCATTCACGATAAACGATTTGAAAGAGCACCCCATATCGTTAGCAATAGCAGGTGCTCTGGCAGTAACGGTTTAACTAGTGGATTTGCTGCTGTTCTTCATCGGTAATAAAGTAGTTATGAATGTCATAATGGGGAACCTCAAAGCCTGGATGTCCTTCGGGCTCAAAATCCCAATCCACCTGAACAACCGAAGGCATGGGGTATCCTTTCATTCCCGGAACGTTGACGATGTTCTTCCCTTTTACAAAATCGTCTTGCGCAATCATGTACTCAAGAAACACAAGCTTCCCTTTGTATACACCGTAGATCGGCCCGAGCGGAAGCTCTTGCGGATTCCCCCAATGTTCGCCCATTGCCGGAACGACTTCCGACACCTGAATTGTCCCCGGTGGAAGGGCAAGGACATAGGCTTCTTTTTTCTTTTCATCCCAGCTGACTTGTTGGGCTCCAACGGCGTTCGCCAGGTCTTGCACCCAAGCTGTCGGTTCGCCTGACTTCATTTGAATGTCGGAAATTTTTTTGTCATTGAACGTCACGGATTTTTTGTCCTTGCTAAGCACATAGCTTTTTCCAAAGAGATCGGCAAATGCTTTGACAGATACATACACCTTCTTGTCAGAAGCGATATGATTGGCTTCCGATCCCACCTTCACCCCGTTTACAAGAACGGTAAGCTTTGCTTTGGCCAAAACTGCTTCTTGCGTTTGGTTCACTTCTGTCGTATTCGCTACAACGCTTGGCTGCTGTGACTGCGGCTGTCCTCCATGTGCGTAAGCCATTGCGCTAGACATCAAAAGAGCACTTCCTACCAGTAAAGCGGATACTTTTTTCATCTACTTTCACTCCTTCATGATCCCAGGGTAATCGTGGCCGCCAAGGAGTCACTCCCGAGCAAACCACTCCATAAACGAACCGATATTCAATCACGAATCCTAGTATAGCTTGCACGTAAAAGACCGAATATCGGTGAAATTACGTATTTTGGGAGTTGTCTCCCCCGCTTCCGTAAAAAAACAAAAAGCACCCGTTTTCGGATGCTTTTTACACAGTTTATTTCTGCAAATCCCTAACCGTAAATTTGAGCAGCAATCCCATAAAGGGTACGATTTCTCTGTGGCAATTGGCCCGCATTTTTGATCATGATCGGTGGTTGGCTTACTTTTTGGAACCCGCATTTCTCGAGATATGGCAAAAAAAATCGTTGTTCATCCGGTACATCTATTCTCAGTCTCCCCCGGTATCCTTTTGCAAAATGATTAATGATAGCAGCTGCCACATTTTGATTGATGGCTACAACTGGCCCAAGAATGACATTGTAGGGGGTCTCAACACTTAATCCATAGCCCACTGTTTTTCCCGTCTTTTCTTTGACGACGATCCCTTGCTTTGCTTGCCGAATTCGGTTTTGTAGAAACACCTCCCTATCCGCTCCAACTGCCGATTGATCCAATGCGTGGACTTGCGTGAAATGAATATCAGCTATGGGAAGAATATCGAATTCGTGCTGTTCATCACCAAAGTACAAGGATGTATCGTTCTCACGTAAAAACTTATGTACACACGAAACCTCTTGAAAACCTAGACTTTCATAAAGAGGCTTTCCCTCTTTTGTTGCAATCAGCATAATGGTCACTTCATTCGATACAGACTGAACACAAGTCTGTGTAAGCTCGCGCCCTAACCCATATCCTCTGTAAGCCTTGTTGACGATCACCATGCCAATGGAAGCCAAATTGTCGCGATAAGGAATGATCGCCGCACTCGAAATGAGCTCCCCTTGTTCTGTTTTATGTCCATACACTGTCCCTACCGTCATAATGGTATTGATCTCTTGTTCATCATAATCCCAGCCAATTGAGGCGGAAAGCGCTATAAGGGCCGGTATGTCTCCTCCCCCTAATTTGTTCATTTTGAATCTTATGCGGCTGTTCAATACCGTTGTCTCCTTTCTATGGCCAGGCTGAGGGCATACCACCAGTAAGTGATATGCCTTCAGCCCATTGCTCAACCGTTTTTGATCTGAGGTTGCACGGGGGCTGGACGTCTCATCTTTCCGTACGTACTGAGGTACAATAGCCCGCTGGCAGCCACAATCGCCGCGAAGATCAGCATCAGATTGCTGTACTGATGCGCCTCAGGCCGGGAAATAAATGGGAGCAGATGGACGCCAAGCGGACTGCTTCCAAGCAAGCTGGCTACGCCCGCAGTACCGACAGCCCCGGAGATAAATGCGGCGAGACCGTAAAAGCCCATGCCGACCCCAATCTGTTCAACCGGCAAAGACTGTGTAATGGTTTCCGCCATGGATGTCTGGACAAAGGAAAACCCGATGTACATCATCACCAGAACGGCACTCGTCAACCAGACCGATTTGTCCGTGAGCCCGGCAAGGACCAGCAAAGCCGCACTAATCAGGCCAAAACCGATCGAGAAGGCGAAATAGCTTCCTTTTTTGGCCGTGATATTGCCTGAGATCGTGCCAAAAATGACTGCGCTAAACGCTCCCGGGAACATCACCAGACCGATGTCATCCGTGGTCAATCCGTGTAACGCATGCAACATGAGCGGAATGACAAACACGATGCCCATCACTGCTCCGAACAACAAAAATCCGATGATCACGCCAGTTCGGTAAAGCCCTCCCTTG
>JBLNEJ010000489.1:0-4707 GCA_050262535.1 Clostridia bacterium | reverse complement strand
TTTAAAAAAGGGAACACACAGGTGTTCCCTTATTCGTTCGTTACTGTTTATTCACTTGCGCCATTACTTCAGCTGCAAAATCCTCTTGTTTCTTCTCGATGCCTTCGCCTACCTGGAAGCGAACGAACGCTTTCAGAGAAGCGTTTGCTTCTTTCAGCAGAGCAGAAACTTTTTTGTCTGGATCTTTTACAAATGGCTGTTCTACCAAGCAATACTCTTCGAAGAATTTGGAGAGGCGGCCTTCTACCATTTTTTCTACGATGTTTGCTGGTTTGCCTTCTTGCAACGCTTGGTTTTTCAGAACTTCACGCTCGCGCTCGATTTCTTCAGGAGCAACTTCTTCACGGTTTGCAAAACGTGGGTTCGCTGCTGCTGCATGCATCGCGATGTCTTTTGCCAGTTCTTCGTTGCTGCTGTTTTCCAGGGCAACGAGAGTGCCGATCTTACCACCCATATGTAGGTAGGCACCAAACGCGCCGTTGTCTGCTTTTTCCAACAGAGCAAAGCGACGGAAGGAGATGTTTTCACCGATTGTCGCGATTTTTTCGCTGATTACGTGTGCCAGCGTGTTGCCTTCGCCTTTGAACGGTTGCTCAAGAGCTGCTTCTACAGATGCGGATTTTTGTCCCACAACATGCTCAGCGATGTCTTTTACAAGCGTTTGGAATTCAGGGTTTTTCGCAACGAAGTCTGTTTCACAGTTGACTTCAACGATTGCGCCCAGGTTGCCGTTTACTGCTACAGCAGTCAAGCCTTCAGCCGCAACGCGACCTGCTTTTTTCGCAGCTTTCGCGATTCCGCGCTCACGCAGCAGGTCAATCGCTTTTTCCATGTCGCCGCCTGTTTCTTCCAGCGCTTTTTTGCAATCCATCATACCTGCGCCGGTTCTTTCACGCAATTCTTTTACCATTTGTGCACTAATTGCCATGTGAGAGTACCTCCTTGATTATAGAAAGGATGGGATTCCTTGTATTTCGAGAAAAAAGAGTGGACGAGGTTCGGAAACCCTCAGCCCACCCTCGTTAGCTTACGCCGTGGTTGTTTGCTCAGCGCCTTGGCTACCTTCCAACAAGGCATCTGCCATTTTGTTAGTCAACAGCTTAACAGCGCGGATTGCATCGTCGTTACCTGGGATAACGTAGTCGATTTCGTCCGGATCGCAGTTGGTGTCAACGATCGCAACGATTGGGATACCCAATTTGCGAGCTTCCGCAACAGCGATGCGCTCTTTACGCGGATCAATGATGAACAGAGCGTCTGGCAATTCATTCATGTTCGCGATACCGCCCAAGAATTTTTCCAAACGATCCATTTCTTTGCGCAGTACGATAACTTCCTTCTTCGGCAGTACTTCGAAAGTACCGTCGGTTTCCATACGTTGCAGCTCAGCAAGGCGAGCTGTACGTTTTTTGATGGTTGTGAAGTTGGTCAGTGTACCACCCAACCAACGTTGGTTGATGTAGTAGTGGCCTGTGCGCTCAGCTTCTTCTTTCACTGCTTCTTGCGCTTGTTTTTTGGTTCCAACGAACAGCATTTTGCCGCCGTTAGCAGACAGTTCGCGAACGAAGTTAAATGCTTCTTCCACTTTCTTTACTGTCTTTTGCAGGTCGATGATGTAGATTCCGTTACGTTCGGTGAAGATATAGCGATCCATTTTCGGGTTCCAGCGACGAGTTTGGTGACCAAAGTGAACACCAGCCTCGAGCAGTTGTTTCATGGAGATTACCGCCATATTTCACACCTCCTTTTAGCGAATGGTTTTTGGGTCCTCCCCCAACCGCATCTCCCAGCAAAACTACGAAAACGTAGCACCATTGATGGGATTGGTTGACGTGAGTATTGAACACCGTAGAAAACTATACCACATGGAAAAAACAAATGCAAGAAACCCCACCTTATTTTTTCGGTGGGGTTGTAATCAGTTTCACAATATCGTCAACCGAAGTACCTTTTGGAATCGTATAGTTGCCTGCACGGATCCGGTCGAGTTTTTTGGCCGAGCGTAACGCATCGACAAGCTGCTGAGGTTTTTCGATCAAACCCGCCTGAACCATGATTTCTCCGGCTTTCGTCGCATTGGTTGCCCCAGGAATTCGGAGGCTGACAGACGGTTGAGGTACAGCGGGCGCCTTGGCTTCCGGCGCTGCCGATGCCGCCGGTTGGTTACTGCTCTCGGGAGTTGCCGGAGACTGGATTTGTTGCGGATTCGCTGCACCAGGTGACTGAGCATTTCCTGCTTGTGCTTGTCCCGGTGAGACCGGAGTAACCGGTGTTTTTGCCGAATTCGACTTTGCCGGAGCATTTGGCTGCTGGGCTGATTTTGGTGCGTTAGGATCAGCAGGCTCCTTTACTGGTTGATGCGCTTGCGCTCCCTTATTGGTCATTTCTTCGTATTCCGACTTTGTCATCAGAACAAGCTGCTGGCTTTTTGCAATTGCCTTCAATTCCTCCTGGCTCAGTCCATTCGACTTTCCCGGAGCTTCCGGTACTGCCAGCAAAAATCCGGCGGTGACAATTAGACCGGTACCAAGTCCAAGAAAGAATGATCTGCTACTCATGGGCATTCCCTCTCTCTTGAGGTGAAGCAAGGGACAGAATCAGTTCGATTTCTCCTCGTCCCGCACCTAATTGCTTGGCGATTTCATCCAGGGACAGCCCTTCCTGCTGAAGTTCAAACACACGTTGAAAGCGCTCACGCAAATACAACGTGTCTTCCTTCTGTTCTTCTGGCTCTTCTGCTATAACGGGTTGTTCCGCTTCCTGAACAGGAGAAGGGGCTGTTGCGAGCTGGTGACGGATCGCAGCAAGCTCTGCTTCCAAAGTATGAATACGATGCTCCAGCTGATCAAGATCATTCCTTACGTTTTCTTTCGTCTTTCTCAGATGAGCAGCATGGAGATCGCTCTCTTGCTTGACCTGCTGCACGAAGCGCTGCAACGATTTTTCCATCTCCGCACGTTCCTGCCGTAGGTTCATCTGCATCGTCTGTTCAATTGTGTCTGTCCGATCTGTCCGTTTGGAAAGAAACAACGCAAAGATGATGATAAGTATTCCTGCGCCTAAAATCAGGTAGATTGGTTGATCCATCATGTTCTTTTCACACTTTCTGATTTCACAATGAGATGTCTACGTGACGACCGCGTAACGGATCCTTCATGGGAACCTGCGGTTGCCCCTGTTTCTTTTTTTGCTGCTGTTGTGACGTTTGGTCACCTTCAGCATGATCCCGAGCTCTTCGCTGTTCACGATCTTGTTTTTCCTTTATATACCCTTTTGGCGCTACATCCACATCGTGTGCACGATGTCTCATTGCTTCATCCAGCAGATGTCGTTCGGAAATGACCGCTTGCTTGTCATGCAACAACCGCTGCTGATACCCTTCTTGCTGACGGGCCACTTCCTGTGTACGCGGAATCGCAACTTGCAGTTCCACCGCTTTCAGGCTCATTTCCGCTCAACTCCTTCTCAAATCAGCGTTGAGGTCGTAATTTCCCCCTCGATCACGATAAACCGGGTTCGAGAAAATTCCTGTTTAATGAAGCGTACGAGTCGGCCAAAGACGAGCTTGATTCCCGGATACATAATGGACAAAATTTCAACTGCTGCTGGGGAATCTCCTTCAATCATTTTTTCAACTTCTTGACGTCGGCTATCCATCCGTTTGATATCCTTTTCCATCATCAAGCGGGTATTCGTCAATTTGATTTGAAGCGCGCGTTTGTCAGGCGGAAGTGTTCCGGTTGAATGAACGATTTGATTCAGAACATTCAGTCCTTGATCAGCTTTTCTCATATTTTCATACATGACCTGCAATTCACGCTGAATCTGAGTCAGTTCGTTGCGCAGTTCGGGTTTTGCTCCGACCTCGAGAACGGTCGGTGTGGCACTCGTGTTCCCAAAAACACGGGCGACAATTTTTTCGCCGGCTTGCAGCGTTCCTCCAATGATGATGCCTTTTGGTCCTTTGCAAACGATGCTCTTGCCTGCACGAACATGGGAAAACATGATGCTTTGCGACACGATGACATCACCCGTCGCCGAGACGTTTCCATTTTGAATAAAAGATGTTTTGATCGTATTTCCGGCAATTACGGAGCCTTTGTCTTGTGCCACGATCCCGCTTCTTATCTCAATGGAACCTCCAGCCTCCAGTTCAGCGCCTTCAACGCTTCCCAGAATCCGGATATCTCCCGCTGCCTTAATGCGGAATCCCGTCGGAACGCTGCCGCGAACCACCACGGTACCGACAAAATCAATGTTCCCCACACCGAAATCAACATCTCCGTTTACCTCAAACACCGGGAATACGTTGATTTTCAGATCGTCAGAAAAAGAGACTTGTCCATCAATTGCTGCATACAGCAATGTTTTGTCTTCGTTCAGGACGACGTTTTTTCCCGGTTTGATAACCGCTTCCTTCCCAAGCTTTGCTGGCACGATTGCTCCAGTGATGTCGGTTCCATCGATTCCTGGGGTGGGTGGAACCTTTTTGGCTAGCAGCTGTCCGCGTGAAACGTTGGGAATGTTGACAAGATTGTAGTAGTCGACACGGCCATCCTCCATCTCTTTTGGACGCAGTTCATCCTTTTCCGATGAATGGAAGGTGAATTCAATTCGTCCATCTGTTCCGGGGACCGGTGGCATCCCGTCTGCGATCGGCTGCGGCTGATTCGCAAAGCGCTCGGGATCGTCACAGATTTGATCAAT
>JBLNEJ010000488.1:0-9935 GCA_050262535.1 Clostridia bacterium | reverse complement strand
TGCTCAGCTTCATTCGTCCGCGTTACTTTATCCCGATCCACGGGGAGTACCGCATGCTGAAAACACATGCGAAGCTGGCGATCCAGGTCGGTGTTGAGCCACAAAACATCTTCGTCATGGACAATGGGGAATGTCTGCGCTGCACGCGCGAATCGGTGACGATGGGCAAAGTACCGGCAGGTGTCGTCCTGATTGACGGAAGCGGGATTGGCGATGTCGGCAATATTGTGCTGCGCGACCGTAAGCATCTCGCAGAGGACGGCTTGATCGTCGTCGTGGTCAGCATCGATATGAAAAATTTCAAGGTGCTGACAGGACCAGATCTGGTCAGCCGTGGATTCGTCTATGTACGCGGTTCCGAATCGCTCATTCAGGAAGCAACCGTGCTGGTGAAGCAGAAGCTGCTCGATGCGATGGAACGAAAGGTGAAGGATTGGTCGGAGCTGAAAGCGCAGATCAGTGAAGTGCTGAAGCCGTACATTTTCGAGAAAACCGGTCGCAATCCGATGATTCTCAGCATCCTGATGGAAGTGTAGCCGAGTGTGTTTGTGCTCTTCTCGCCTATAGTGCGGCAGGGTATAATAGATAAGAAAAGGAGCTGATTGAAGATGATGTCTTATGAAGCATACATGAGCCAAGTCATTCAACCGATGCGCGACGAACTGACTCGCAACGGTGTTACCGAACTGCGTACCCCTGAGGAAGTGGAAAATGCATTCGCTGATATGAAAGGTACCGCTCTTGTCGTCGTCAACTCGGTGTGTGGTTGCGCGGCAGGCTTGGCGCGCCCAGGTGTGGCGCATTCCCTGAAGCATGATGTGAAACCGGATCACCTGTACACGGTTTTTGCCGGACAGGACAAGGAAGCAACGGCAAAAGCACGTGAGTATTTTACCGGCTATCCGCCATCATCCCCATCGTTTGCCCTGTTGAAGGATGGCAAGCTCGTAGCGATGGTGGAGCGTCACCAGATCGAGAACAACTCGGTGGAGGGTATCTCCCACCTCTTGACTACGGCGTATGACGAATTCTGCAAATAAGATGCAAACAAGAGCGTTCGGGCGCGACCCGTTTCAGGTATCCATTTTGGGCTTCGGCGCACAGCGAATCGTGGATGAGCATGATTGCACAGAGGAGCAAGCTATCGCGATTATCCGCCGCGCCGTTGAGTTGGGTGTCAACTATTTCGATACGGCTCCCAGCTATAGCGACGGCCAATCGGAAGAACGGGTCGGTTTAGGGCTGGAAGGCTTGCGTGACCGGGTGCGGATTGCGACCAAAACCGGCGGTCGCACTCGCGATGAAGCATGGCGCGATCTGGAAGCAAGCTTGAAGCGACTCAAAACCGATTACGTGGACGAATGGCGTATTCACAATGTGATGAAGCCGCATTCGCTGGAAGCGATCTTTGCCAAGGACGGTGCCATTCAGGCCCTCCTGGAGGCGCGTGAGCAAGGGCTTGTGCGCAAGCTTTCCATCAGCGGGCATACGGACCCGCGGCTTCTGGCCGAAGCGATTCGACGCTTTCCGTTCGACAGTGCGCTCGTCGCCCTGTCGGCGCTCGATCATTTCATTTACAGCTTTGCCCACGACTTCCTGCCGCTCGCGGTCGAGAAGGGCGTGGCTGTGATCGGAATGAAAGTGATGGCGCTTGGACAGCTGGCTCCGTGGACAAGTCAGGCACTCCGTTACACTTGGGGATTGCCCGTCAGTACAGCGATCCTCGGCGTTAGCAAAATGAGCGAGCTGGAGCAGGATGTACAGGAAGCGATCAACTTCACGCCGATGGATGAGATTGAGCGTTTGGCGTTCTTCAAGGAGATCATGCCGCTGGTGCGTGCTGATGTGCTTCGCTGGAAGGCGGGCGAATGGATGTCTGGTGAATGGTATCAGTTACCGGAGGTCGATTTTTCTACCCGCTGATTGTTTCGTCTTATCCAGTTGGAATCAGGCTGTCGAGAATTCTCGGCAGCTTTTTTGTTTTTTGTGATATGTAACATGATTCCGGTCCGTAGCGTCAATCCATAGTAGAATGCCGTAACGCAATCAAAGAGTCTGGAGGGAACATGATGAAGTTCAAAAAATTGCTCCTGTTGTTTCTGGGAGTGAGCCTGTTCACGACGATGACCGCGTCAGCAGAATCGTCCATCGTAAGCAACATGAAAAAATTAGACCAGCAGCGTCTGGAAGCGGAGAAGAAACAGGAATGCACCATGGGTTGCAGAACCACAAGATTGACGTACATGGGGATTGGGCCTGATTTTTATGAACTCCAAATGGGGGACAAACCGCTGACACCGGAGCAGGAATACATCCTGGATAAAGTGGGGGAGATTCTGCAGAAGCAAGCGAAGGTCATTGAGATGGTCATAGCGAACAACATGTCGCCATACAATGACATACGCCAGGAGCTCAAGGCGATTGTGCTGGATCTATTGACCCATACGGCGAACATGAAGGAAGTTTCAGCCAACGATGTAAAAGCGTTGACCTACGCAGTTGCGAAAGCGCGTGAGCTCCACTTTGATGCGGATTGGCGCGAAGGCTGGACGGAAGACCGGGATACGGCTTATACCCATCAATACACGGAAGGATTTATTGCCGTACTGGACCGCTTTGGGCAAGATTTTGAGAGGTATACCGACTATGTACCGGCATACTCTTCAAACCAATACAACTGGGCACACGGATTTGTGATGCGGTCGATCGCGGAATTTACACGGACGATGGAAGCGAATTACCCGGAAGCGGTTAAAGAACTGTATAACACCTACACGCACAAATATCTCAACCTAGTCAAAGCGAATCAAAAGCTGACCCTCGAAGAAAAGGTCAGCAATGTCACGAATATTTACAACACGTACAAAACCACGTTAGGCACCGCTGCGCAAAGCAGCATGGCGACTGCAGCAGCAGAAACGATGCTTAGCCTGATCAAGCGAAACAATGAAGATATCGGGAAAAACAACGAGCGATACTACCAGGATTATTCGACTGCAATCAAGCCGATCGATACGTTTGTCAGTCAGAAAGAGATTTCCGCAGCGTACAAAAAGCAACTTCGCCTGCAGTGGTATCAATCATTTATGACGGGCCTTGATCGACTGGACATCAGCATCTACAAGGGCGAGTTTTACTGGTATGTCGATTATTTGGTGACCAAAGAGCTACAGCCATTTGCCAAGGCGCATCCGGTAGAAACGAAGAAGCTGGCGGGAAAACTGCTGGCAAAGGTCAAACTGGAAAAAAATCCGAAGGATAAAGCTGCTTACAATAAAACGGTGGCGAAATTAACCAAGCTGAGCCGCTAATCGACGCATTATGCAGACACCTCCCATGCTGTACAGCTGGGAGGTGTTTTGTGCTTCAAGTAAACTGGTGTTCTTCTTGTTTGTCTCGGTTCAAGGTGGAATGGACAAGGAACAGGAAGATCGCCACGACGGCGATCACTGTACCAAGGAGCAGCACCGGTGAAATTCCACCTTGATCATACAAGCGCCCAAAAAGGAGCGGACCAAGCACGCGTCCAAGGCTGCCGAAGCTTCCGACCAATCCGAGATAGAACGGAGCGGTAAGCCCGGTTCGTTCCGTAATGAAGGCGGGAATGGCAGGGGCCATCAGCATTTCCCCGAAGGTCATGATGATCATCCCCACAATAAACATTGAATAGCTGTCGTGGTACAGAAAAATCAAGCCGAAACCAATGCCATAAAAAATGGCGTTGGCGACCAGCTGGGCCGAAAGCGTTCGCGCCCATAGACGTTTGATAAAGGCGGTAACCGGTTGTCCGAAAAAGATGACAATTCCGTTCACGGTCCACAGGAAGCTGTAAGCGGTATAGCTCATGCCGAGATCGGTTACATAAGGAGCTACCCCCGAATTCCAGAGTGCCATGGAGAACCAGACACAAGCCGACCCAAGTCCAAGGAACAGATATAGCTTGTAGTGGGCGAGCAGACGCAGCGGACTTTCCTCCGACGGGTTGGAAATCGCACTAACACTGACTTCCCGTTTGTCGATCAGCGTCATCCCGCGCATGAACCAGTAGAAAAAGAGACCAAATCCGATTGTGCTGATGCTGTTAAACAGAAACGTAAGCGAAAAGGAGATCGATGCCAGCACCCCTGCCAGGGAGGTGCCAATCGCCATGCCCAGGTTGTTCCCGACATAGACGACGTTGAATAGCTCGGTCCGACGCTCTTTCCAGCGGAAGCCGATAAACGCCTGGATCGCCGGCATGGAAACCGAGTTGAGTAAGCCCAGTGTGGACATAATGAGAACGTATGTAGACCAATCTCGTGTAAAAAGAATGAAAAGCTGGGCGAATCCGCATAATAACAGGGAACCGACAATGAGTGGTTTTGCGCCCAGACGGTGAAACAGCGTACCGCCGATAAATTGTCCAATGATTCCGGTTAAGGATTGCAGCATGAGAACAAATCCGGCATCAGCCATCGAATGATGAAGCTCGTGATACACGTAAAGAGTGGTAAGCGGCCACATGAAAGCGCTACCTAAAGCATTCACAAAACTAGCCGCAATAAAAACAAGCGCTTCTTTCGGATAAGCAGATAGCAGTTTCATCAGTTGTCACCTGAATTCGCAAGATGGTAAGTAGCACCAGTATACCTGTTAACAACTAGCAGTGAAAGGAAAAGTGTGCCAAAGTAAATTTTTGAAAATTCAGTTCAAAAATTTTAATAATAATAAATAAGTCTAATTGAAAAATAAAATTTAATTAAATAATCTTCAATGTAGTTTAAAAATAATATGAATAGTTGTATTCTATTAAAAGGTTTTTAAGAAGGGGGAAATATCAGTGAAAAAGAACGTATTTGTCCTTGTAAGCTCTGTACTTGTTCTGGGAGCGGCCCTCGCTGGCTGCGGCGGCAGCAACACGGCTGCACCTACTGAAAATAAAGGCTCTGCTGAGCAACCGGCTCAAACCGGTCCAAAAGTGCTTCGTTTGAACCTGCATTCCGAGCCTCCTACGGCTGACCCAGGGATCGCGGAAGATTCTACTTCCGGCGCGATTATTCGTGCGACCTTCGACGGTTTGACTCGTAATGGTGAAGATGGCAAGCCGCATGAGTCAGTTGCAGAAAAAATCGATATCTCTCCGGATATGCTGACCTATACGTTCCATCTGCGTGACTCCAAATGGAGCAATGGTGATGCAGTGACGGCGAAAGACTTTGAATTCGCTTGGAAGCGTGCACTTGATCCGAAAACTGCTTCCAACTATGCATACCAGCTGTATTACATTAAAAACGGTGAAAAATTTAACAAAGGCGAAGCCAAAATTGAAGATGTTGGCGTAAAAGCGTTGGATGAAAAAACGCTTCAGGTTACGCTTGAGCGTCCAACTCCATTCTTCTTGGAGCTGACTTCTTTCTATACGTACTACCCAGTCAACGAAAAAGTGGTAACGGCTGATCCAAAATGGGCAACCGATTCCAAAACTCACGTTGGGAACGGCCCGTTCAAAATGGAATCGTGGGAACACAAGAGCAAATTGGCTCTCGTGAAAAACGACAACTACTGGGATAAAGATGCTGTCAAACTGGACAAGATCGAATTCTCCATGGTTGAAGACGAAAACACCGAGCTGTCCATGTTCGACAACGGTGAACTGGATTGGGCAGGTGCACCGCTCAGCACAATCCCAACCGATGCAATTCCTGCATTGAAAGATTCCGGCAAGCTGACCATTCAGCCAATCGCTGGTACGTACATGTACAAATTCAACACGACCAAGGCACCGTTCAACAATGCTAAGGTACGTAAAGCGTTCGCTTACGCCATCAACCGTCAAGCGATCATTGACAACGTAACACAAGCGAACCAGGCTCCTGCAACGGGTCTGATCCCAACTTCCATGATCATCAAACAGGATGGCTACTTCAAGGACAACGATGTTGAAACCGCGAAGAAATTGCTGGATGAAGGCTTGAAAGAGCTGGGCTTGACCAAGCTGCCTCCAATTACGCTGTCCTTCAATACATCCGAAGGTCACAAGAAGATTGCGGAAGCAGTCCAAGACCAATGGAAGAAAGCGTTCAACGCTGACATCAAGCTGGAAAACAAAGAGTGGAAAGTATACTTGGAAGATATGCACCAAGGTAACACCCAAGTATTCCGTTCCGGCTGGTTGGGCGATTTCAACGATCCAATCAACTTCCTGGATCTGTTCAAAGAAAAAGATGGCGGAAACAACGACACGTTCTGGGAAAATGCTAAGTACCAAGAGCTGTTGAACAAATCGAACACGGAAACCGATCCGGAAAAACGCAAGCAGATTATGGCAGAGGCAGAACAACTCCTGATGGACGAAATGCCAATCGCGCCAATCTACTTCTACACCAACTCCTACGTGAAAAACGACAAAGTCAAAGGCGTGCTGATGGACGGTCTTGGATTCGTCGATTACAAATGGGCAACAATCGAATAAGATGTTTCCCCAAAAAAGAGGGCCTGCCTGACAGGCGCCTCTTTTTTTTGTGGGCTATGGACATCCGACCAATCCATCTCTCCTATCTGTTCATAGTGTAAAGGGAACAATCATAAGGGGGAGTCACCATGGATATTAACAAATGGTGGAACGTAGCCAAGTCGGTCCCGAAAGAGAAGCTGAAAACCGATTCAGGTCTTAAGGAAGTCATTCGCGATCTCGGAAAAAAAGCCGGGAAAAATCTTTCCGATGCAGATGTGAGCAAATATGCGTCAATGTTCCGTAAGATGTCCAAAACGGAGGATGTGGGCAGCTTGTTGGATAAGCTGCAGAAAAAAGGCGTCAAGAAGGATGACATTAAAGACATAAAAAACAAGTTTAAGAAATAAGGAGGGTGAACGACATCGCGAAAAAGAAAAGATCACCCTCAACCGCAAAGTCAATCAAATCCCTGACGGAGACGATCAACCGGATGTCCGAAACAACCCAGTCTTCCAATACACAGCTTGCGCGTGAGCTGGCGGGCGTGCGGCAGGATTTGGCTGAAATGAAGAATGAGTTGTCGGTACACAAGGAAGCGGTCCGGCATCCTCCACGGCGCTCCTTCGGTTCCGGCCTGTTTAACAGGAATCGTCGTCAGCCTGTTGTTGAGCCGGTACAATCGCCAAGCAAACTGACCATCAATATGGAGGAATTGCTGCCCCTGTTGCCGTATTTGAGTGAAATGTTCCCGCAATTAAAGGGGCACAAGGTGGCCGAAGCGATCAAAATGCTGTCAAATCCGGCGGTCATTTCATTAATTCAGCAATTTTTGCAAAACAATATGGGCTTGAAGCAAAGCCCGACTGTCGTTCAGCAAAGAGGAAGGTCGCTTCTGCGATGAAGTGGCCTTTCTTTTCTTCCCCAAATTCGTTCGAAAAGACTACAAACTTTTCTTGGACAAGCATCGTCTACAATAAAGGAAGAAGAATAAACAGCTTAAGGGAGGACAACGATGAAAAAAAGAAGTTCATGGATGCTTTTGCTGTTCATTGTCTGCCTGCTTCCGGGGTTGGCGACAGCTACACCGGCTCACGCAGAAGAACAGCTGAAGCTGATGGTGGAGGGGCACTACGTTGAACCTGATGTTCCACCGATGATCGAAAAAGGACGAACGCTGGTACCGCTGCGCATTGTGGCGGAGGAGCTCGGGGCAACGGTCACATGGGATGACAAATTGCGTCAGGCTACAATTGAACGTGATCAGACAAAGCTTGAGTTGACCCTTGGACGTGCGGTTGCGCGTCGCAACGGCAAGGAAATCAAGCTGGATACACCACCAGGTGTACATAACGGTCGAATGCTTTTGCCTCTCCGGTTTGTCAGCGAATCGTTAGGATTAACGGTCGGCTGGGATGCGGAAACCCGTACGGTCGTAGTAAACACCCCGATCCGAGTGATGATCAACGAAGCCGCTTTCGCTGGGGAGCTGAAGGCGTATCAAATAGACGGAAAAGCATACCTGCCCATTGAGGCGGTGGCTGAATCATTTGGCCTAAAGCAGTGGGCCGGTCAACAGACATTCCCGCAGGCAAGGACGATCGATAGCATCCGGGTTGCATCAATCGATGCGATCGGACAGGCACTTGGGATCGACACCAATTGGGATCAGGCGAGCCATCATGTTTCCTTGAACCGGGAAACAAAATTCAGCGGTGCACAGGTAGACGGGGAAAAGCTGCGTATCGAAACGAGCAAGCGAGTCATGCCACTTAACTTTACCATGCAAGGGCCACACCGGATTGTTCTTGATTTCCCGCAAACCGTTTTGTCGGCCAAACTGAAATCCCAGCTGGACAACGGCGGGCAAGGGATTTTGTATGAGGCGGCAAAAGCCCAGGCACAATCATCTGACCCGGCAACGGAAAATCGTGACCCGGCAGATCAGACCAGCCTGCCGGAATGGCTGTTTGATGAGGGGGAACGGGAGGCGGATGCGCAATCCCGGGAAAATACGACGCAGAACGTTCAGACGGTTGCAGAACCTGCAAAAACTCCGCTCATTACAACGATTCGCTACAGTCAGTATCAAAACGCACCTGCGGTTGTCCGCGTCGTCATCGAGCTTTCGCAAAAAAGCAAGTATCAGGTGACTGTAAGTGAAGAGGGGATCGAGCTCACATTGAACCCGATTCCGCGTAAAACAGGGTATCTCATTGTAGTAGATGCGGGGAATGGCGGTCATGATAACGGGGCATCAGGTGTCGCCGGAAATCGGGAAAAAGATTACAATCTGGCGGTCGCCAACAAAGTGGCCAAGCTGCTTTCCCAATACAAGGAATTCCAGGTTGTAACCACCCGCTCGACGGATGTTTACTTGACCTTGAAGGAGCGCGCTGATCTTGCGAATGAATGGGATGCTGACCTGTTCCTGTCCATTCACGCCAATTCGTTTAAACCAACGACGCGCGGGACAGAGACGTTTTATTACAATGCAAACAGTGAGGATTTTGCCCGGGTCGTGCATAAACATCTGGTGAAGGCGACCGGATTCCCGGACAGGACCGTTCAGATTCAACCGTTTTATGTCATCAAAAATACGACAATGCCGGCTGCTTTGACTGAAACAGGGTTTTTAACCAACGAGATCGAGAACAAGCTGTTGATGTCCCCGGAGTTCCAGGATCGCATTGCGAAGGCTTTAACCGCAGCCATTCGTGAATACTACGAGCAACACCAATAATCGGTACGAGTTCAAGGAGGCTTTCATATGAAGCGAATGAAGAAAGGATTGTACCTGATTTCCCTGATTGTCACCATTTTCATGCTGGCTGCCTGCGGAGCCGGTGGACAGGAAAAACACAACGAAGCAGCCCAACCGACTGCTCCTGCAGCTGAACCGAAAAAGCAGAAAGTGCTGGTGTACTATTCGAATACCGATTTGACAGCCATGCAGAAGGAAGAGCACGAGATAGCCTATGCAACGGATGAAGAGAAGTACAAAGTCGTAATGGGGCTGCTAGGCAAACCAGCGAAGCCGGAAAACCAGCCGCTATGGCCGAACTTCGCCTATCATTCCATCAAGCTCGGGGAAGATGGTCAGCTGGCGATTGACGCCGATAGCAAAAATCAATACAATCTCGGTTCAAGCGGAGAGTTGATGGCCATCGAAGCGTTGCGCATGACAATGTTCCAATTTCCTGAGGTGAAAACGATCCAGATCCTTCAAGATGGCAAGACAGTGGAATCGTTAATGGGCCACGTTGATGTGAGCCAGCCGATTCCGCGTTAAAATGAAATCGTGCTAAATCCCCATCAGTAGCGGACACCTGATGAGATGCCCGCTACTGATCAGAAGTCCCCCTTACAATGGGGGATTTTTTTTGTCCAGAGGTCCGTCTTTTGGTGACGAGCAAATTAGAAAGAAAGATACAGAATTTTCGGATGATCGACCTTATCGTAAAGTGATGATAGAAAAACGAGATAAGCTCGTGACATAGAGCTG
>JBLNEJ010000487.1:0-11261 GCA_050262535.1 Clostridia bacterium | reverse complement strand
AATCGTCACCTTGACCGATGAAGGGGTAATCAAGGTTGAAAAAGCGTTCAATATCGAGAACCTTTATGATACCGCGCATATGACGCTGAACCATCATATTATGGCGGCGCTCAAGGCCCAGGTACTGTTCAAGCGCGATGTTGATTATGTCGTGCAGGAGGGTGAGGTCGTCATCGTTGACGAATTCACCGGCCGTCTGATGGTTGGCCGCCGATACAGCGAAGGCCTGCACCAGGCGATTGAAGCAAAGGAAGGCTTGAAGGTGCAAAGCGAAAGCATGACGCTTGCAACCATCACGTTGCAAAACTACTTCCGTATGTACCAGAAGCTGGCGGGTATGACCGGTACAGCGAAGACAGAGGAAGAAGAGTTCAAGAAAATTTATGGCTTGGACGTTGTGGCGATTCCTACCAACCGTCCTGTTCAGCGTATGGATTTGCCGGATTTGATTTACAAAACCGAGCAGGCCAAATATCGTGCGGTCGTCAACGAGATTGTGGAGCGTCACAAAAAAGGACAGCCTGTTCTCGTAGGGACCATCTCGATCGAGAATTCGGAGAAGCTTTCCGCCATGCTTCGTCAGAAGGGTGTGCCGCATAATGTTCTGAATGCGAAGCAGCACGAGCGTGAAGCGGAAATTATCGCTCGTGCCGGTCAATATGGGGCGGTTACGATTGCAACCAACATGGCGGGGCGCGGTACGGACATTCAACTGGGTGAAGGGGTGGCCGATCTTGGCGGTCTGCACATCCTTGGTACGGAGCGCCACGAAAGCCGCCGGATTGACAACCAGCTGCGCGGTCGTGCGGGACGTCAGGGTGACCCGGGTTCCTCGCAATTCTTCCTGTCGCTGCAGGATGAGCTGATGCGTCGTTTCGGTGCAGAAAATATTATGAACATGATGGAACGCCTCGGAATGGAAGAAGATATGCCAATCGAGAGCCGTCTTGTTTCGAAAGCCGTTGAATCGGCGCAAAAACGAGTTGAGGGCAGCAACTTTGACGCTCGTAAGGTCGTGCTTCAGTACGACGATGTCATGAACCAGCAGCGTGAAGTGATCTACAAGCAGCGTCGTGATATTTTGGAAAACGAAAACCTGCGTGACGTTGTGATCGGGATGATCAACAGCGTGATTGATCGCAATATTGAAGCACATTGTCCGAAGGAAGAAGTACCGGAAGAGTGGAACCTGCAAGATTTGCTCGAAACCGCACACAATGTCTTCCTGCGTGAAGAGACGCTGACACTCAAGGACCTGAAAGGAAAAGAAGCGGAAGAGATTGCCGAATTCCTCAAAGCGGAGGCGTTGCGCCAGTATGAAAAACGCGAGGCAGAGATTCCGGAGATGATCCGCGAGTTCGAAAAGGTTGTCGTGCTGCGTGCGGTAGACAGCAAATGGATGGATCATATCGATGCGATGGAACAGCTGCGTCAAGGGATTCACCTGCGTGCCTACGCACAGAACGATCCGTTGCGTGAATATCAATTCGAAGGCTTCGAGATGTTCCAGGCGATGGTCGCAAGCGTCGAAGAAGAAGTGGCGATGTACGTCATGAAGGCAGAGGTCAGTCAAAACCTGGAGCGTCAGGAAGTGGTCAAAGGGCAAGCGGGCGACACGGATGGCCTGAAGACAAGCGGACCGTCCGAGCGTCCGACGAACGAAAACCATGATCAGAAAAACCGCGCGCAACGACGTGCTGAAGATCAGGAAAAAAAGCGTAACCTAAAGCGGATTCGCTAGAGTAAGCATACGATAGGGAATAAGCTGTAGATTGAGGAGAAGGTGGTTTTGCCCATGGCTTTAATCGACGTAGCAGACGTCAAGCAAGAAATGGCCAGCATGGCTAAGCGATTAGCGGATATCAGGGGGTCTCTTTGACCTCCCTGAAAAACAGGAGCGGATCGGTGAGCTGGAGGATCGGATGCTGTCGCCCGATTTTTGGGACGATAACGATGCCGCCCAAAAGACGATCAGTGAACTGAATGTCCTGAAGTCATTGGTGGAAACGATGCAAAAGCTGGATACGTCGTATGACGATCTGCAAGTCATGCTCGAGCTGGCAGTGGAGGAAGGGGATATGTCGCTGATTCCCGACCTTTATCAGAGCGCGCAGGATCTGAAGGGCGAGTTCGAAACGTTCGAGCTGGAGCTTCTGCTGAGCGATCAATATGACAAAAGCAACGCGATCCTCGAGCTGCACCCGGGAGCGGGCGGCACAGAGTCGCAGGATTGGGCGTCGATGCTGCTGCGCATGTATACGCGATGGGCGGAGGCAAGAGGCTTTAAAGTGGAGACGCTTGACTATCTCCCTGGTGATGAAGCGGGCGTGAAGAGCGTGACGCTGTTGATCAAGGGGCACAATGCGTACGGATATTTGAAATCGGAAAAAGGCGTGCATCGCTTGGTGCGCATCTCGCCATTCGATTCCTCGGGCCGCCGTCACACGTCTTTTGTCTCGTGTAACGTACTGCCCGAGATTGAAGACGATAATACGGTTGAAATTCGCTCGGAGGATTTGAAGGTGGACGTTTACCGCGCCAGTGGAGCCGGTGGTCAGCACATCAACACAACCGACTCCGCCGTGCGGATTACACATTTGCCGTCTGGAATCGTCGTGACCTGTCAGACCGAGCGTTCTCAGATCAAAAACCGTGAGCGCGCTATGAAGATGCTGACAGCCCGTCTTTTCGAAAAGAAACGGGAAGAGCAGGAAAAAGAACTGGCTGCAATCCAAGGGGAACAAAAGGATATCGCCTGGGGTAGCCAAATCCGTTCGTATGTCTTCCATCCATACAGCATGGTCAAGGATCACCGGACCAGTGCCGAAACCGGAAACGTGCAGGCGGTTATGGACGGAGATTTGGATATGTTTATCGACGCGTATTTGCGTTCGCAATTGAATCAGGAGTAAGCATGGGGAAGGAAGCTGCTGCCAAATAGGCAAGCAGCTTTTTCTCTTTTCATCCTAGAGCATGTAAGCATGAAACGGCTGTCCCGAGGAAAACGGGGAAAAAAGCGAAGGCTTTTGGGACACCAACCAAGCCGGAATGGAAAAAGCGGAACATGCATTCAGCGGCCAACGTGTCAGTCATCCTCGAATCCGCATGTTTTGGCCGCGTGTTCCGCTTTTGGAATGGAGGCGACCAGTGCTACCCCCATGCAGGTGGCCCAATGGCCCGGAGCGTTTTCCCCGTTTTCCTCCACCACTACAGTTCGATCAAAATGCACTTCGCACCCCCGTTCACTAGAATGTGACAAGTAAATCAGATGGAGTGTGGTATACTAACCCTGTATCTAAGAAACATTTACCAGTAAGCATCATACTTGAAGTATTGAAACGGAGGCTGTTTCATGCTGTATGTAGCCATTTTGCCGATCGTGGATCAAGAGTTGAACGCCAAGGTGCGTCCTGCTCACCTTGAGTATATTAATGAGCTATACCACAAAGGACAGGTGATTATGGCCGGTCCATTCACCGACAAGCGTGGCGGGATGGTCATCTACAAAGCGGATTCGTGGGAAGAGGCGCAAAGGCTGGCAGAAGCTGATCCGGTTGTCGTGCAAGGGGCACGCACACTGGAATTGCGTGAATGGAGCGCATTGGAGCTGCCGCTCGACTAATCTAGCTCACGGCTTGGTGTTCGCATATCTTTTTTCCATGAGAGGGATACTGTAACCGTTAATCTTTTTTTAATCAGGGGGTAAACCATGAAACGACTGACTGGAATCATGTTGGCAGGGGCCCTTGCATTGTCGCTTTCCGCATGTGGCGGTGGACAAACAGCGCAACCGCCAGCAGAGCAAAAACCGGCTGAGCAACCAGCAACCCAGCAACCGGCAACCGGCGGCGCAACAAGCCCGTCCAACGTTGACGCGGCGAAAGCGGAAGCGACCTTCAAAAACACTTGCTCTAGTTGCCATGGGCAAAATTTGGAGGGCGTCGTTGGACCGAATCTGCAAAAAATCGGCGCAACGCTGACGAAGGAGCAGATCGAAGACGTTCTGAAAAACGGAAAAGGCAGCATGCCGCCGAATCTCGTATCAGGCGATGAGGCAGACAATCTGGCAGCATGGCTGGCTGAGAAAAAGTAAAGCACAGGAAATAATTGAAAAAAGCAAAGCATCTTTTCACGAGGCAGCTCGGCGTGAAAGGGTGCTTGTTTTTTTATGACGGAAAAGATGATTGAATATATGTTGTATTTTTATTATTATATGTGTATAAAAATACAACGATTGGGGACTTGTTTCATGCTGCGTGTAGGAATCATCGGTGCTACTGGCTATGGTGGAGTAGAGCTCATCCGTTTGCTGTCCGGGCATCCCGAGGTGGGTACACCACGTATCTACTCCAGTTCTTCGGAAGGAACGGAGCTTTCCACACTGTCTCCTCATCTTTATCAGTACGATTTACCGCTTTTGGAAGCAATTGATGTCGATCATATTGCCCAAGACAACGACGTGGTGTTCTTGGCTACACCTGCAGGGGTCAGCGCGGAATTGACCCCGCAGCTGATGCAGAAGAATGTGAAGGTTATCGATTTGTCCGGTGATTTGCGCCTGCGGTCGGCTGAACAATACGAAGCCTGGTATAAGAAAACGCCAGCCGACCCGAATACGGTCAAGCAGGCTGTATACGGTTTGCCGGAGTGGAATCGCAAGCAGATCGTTGGCGCCAAGGTCATTGCCAATCCCGGCTGCTACGCGACAGCAGCACTGCTCGGCATGCTTCCACTGGCAAACACCGACTGGGTTGATCCGCAGAGCTGGATCATTGATGCCAAGTCTGGCGTTTCCGGCGCGGGCAGAGGGGTGTCGCTCGGGGTGCATTACAGTGAGCTGAACGAATCGTTCTCGGCGTACAAAGTGGGAAGCCATCAGCATACGCCGGAGATTGAACAAATCGTATACGACCAGACCGGAAAAGAGCAGATCATCCAGTTTACCCCGCATCTGTTGCCAATGACGCGTGGAATTTTGGCTACAGCGTACGCAAAGCTGCAAAAGCAGGTGAGCGCAAAAGAGCTGCAGGAGCTGTACGAAGCCACGTATGGAAAAGAACCGTTCGTGCGCGTGCGACCGTTTGGCAACCATCCACGGACAAAAGAGGTTTCCGGTTCGAACTTCTGCGATATCGCCCTGCATCTGGATGAACGAACAGGCCGAGTGATCGTTCTCTCCGTGATCGACAACCTGTTAAAAGGCGCATCCGGGCAAGCCTTGCAAAACATGAACATCATCTGCGGTTATGAGGAGACGCTTGGTCTTCCCAAAGTACCGCTCTATCCATAGAGTCGGGAGGATTGAGAGAACATGGCCGGGTTGATTGTGCTGAAATGCGGCGGCTCTACGATGGAGCAGCTGCCTGATGAATTTTTTTCAACGATTACAGAGCTTACGCAGGACGGAAAGCAGGTTGTCATCGTCCACGGAGGCGGCCCCGCGATCAATGACTTGCTAAAAAAGCTGCAGATCGAACCGCAATTCATCGATGGCATGCGCGTCACGTGCATGGATACGATGCAAGCGGTCGAGATGGTGTTGGCGGGATCGATCAACAAGTTCCTGGTGAGACGCGTGCAGCAGGCAGGTGGAAAGGCATGGGGCATGAGCGGACAGGATGCCGGAATGATTATTGCCAGCCAGACGGAGAAGCCATTAGGTTTGGTCGGAGAAATTCAGCAGGTGAACACGGCGCCGATCCGGGCGATTTTGGACATGGGCTGCATTCCGGTCATTGCCCCGCTCGGCGTGGCAGCGGATGGTTCGACCGTTTTCAATATTAACGCCGATGTGGCTGCCGGTGCGATTGCGGCAGCGCTGTCTGCCGATAAATTGATGCTTGTAACCGATGTACCGGGTATACTGGAGGTACAGGCGGACGGGAGCAAAACGCTAAAAGCGGAAGCGGGCCCGGAGGAAATCAAGCAAATGATCGCCGATGGCATCATCTATGGCGGCATGATTCCCAAGGTTACCTCTGCACTCGATGCGCTCGGTCAAGGTGTAAAGGAAGTAGTGATCTGCAAGGGTACTTCCGATGACCTGATCAAAGCGTTCGCCAACGAGAAGACGGGGACGTCAATAAAGGGAGTGAGTGTATGAGCACGACTGAACAAGTACACAACTTGATGAATAACTATGCAAGATGGTCGATTCGTCTGGTAAAAGGCAAAGGAAACGCCGTTTGGGACGAAGACGGGAAGCAATACCTCGATTTCACCTCCGGCATCGCGGTCGCATCACTGGGGCATGTACCGGATACGGTCACAAAACGATTGCATGAACAGCTCGATACGCTGTGGCACTGTTCCAACCTTTTTGAAATTCCGCTGCAGGAGCAGCTGGCTGACCTGCTGGCTGAGGTTTCGGGCATGGATGGTATCTTTTTCTGTAACAGCGGGGCGGAGGCGAACGAAGCAGCGATAAAAATCGCCCGCCGCTACGCACAAAAAGTGAAGCAGACCGATCGCTACGAGGTCATCACGTTTGAGCAATCGTTCCATGGACGGACGCTGGCTACGCTGACTGCGACGGGGCAGGACAAGGTGAAGGACGGATTTACACCGTTGCCAACCGGATTCGTGACGATACCGTATAACGACAGCGAGGCATTGAAAGCAGCGATCAACGAGAAAACATGTGCGATCATGCTGGAGCTGGTTCAAGGCGAGGGCGGTGTTCATCCAGCCGATCCGGAATGGGTGAAGGAAATCCGCCAGCTGTGCGACGAGCACGATCTTCTGCTGATCGTCGATGAGGTGCAAACGGGAATCGGACGAACCGGAACATGGTTTGCCTATCAGCAATATGGCATCATGCCGGACGTTGTTTCGTTGGCCAAGGCGCTTGGAAGCGGATTCCCGATCGGTGCAATCATGGCCGTGGAAAAAGCTGCAGAAGCATTCGCGCCAGGTTCTCACGGTTCCACCTTCGGGGGAAACCCGCTGGCAATGGCTGCAGGCTTGGCTACCCTGCAAACGATCAAGGAGCAGGATTTGCTCAAAAGAGTGAACGAGCTGCATGAAATGCTGGTCGGTCAAGTGAAGCAACTGCAAGCTCTCTTCCCGGGCAAGGTGCTTGATGTTCGCGGCAAAGGCCTGCTGCTTGGAATCGAGCTTGACCAGCCGGTCGCCAATGTTCTTACTTATATGCGGGAAAGAGGAATCATTCTTCTGCAAGCGGGACCGAATGTCATCCGGTTGCTTCCGTCGTTTATTACTACGGAGGCGGAAATCAAACAGATGGTTGACCTGTTGAAAGAAGCAATCGAACAAACTGCATAAGGAATGACAGATGCAACGAATGATAAATATTCGTTGCATTTTTATTAGCTCAACTGTATAATCATTCATATCGAAGAATATGTATGCAATGATCTGAATATATATAGAGTGCAACTGCAGTAAGGAGAGGAGATGGGCATGGTGAATACACATTCGAAATCATACGGCCCCGGATATGTAACCTTGGAAACAGGGGACGTGTTTGCCGGCAAATTGTACGGTGCGCCATTGGAGGTAAGCGGAGAGGTCGTTTTTATTACGGGAATGACCGGTTATCAGGAAATCATGACCGACTTGTCGTTTGCCGGACAGATTGTGACCTTTACGTATCCCCTGATCGGCAACTACGGGATCAACGACCTCGACAACGAGGCGGTCAAACCCGCGTTATCCGGCATGATTGTCAGTGAATTGTGTGAAGAACCGAGCCATTTCCGCTCCCGATACTCTTTGGCTGATGCCGCCCTGCATCATGGGTTCCCGATTTTGGCCGGAATTGATACACGGACGATTACGAAAATGGTCCGGGCGAGCGGTAACCTGTTCGGGATCATGTCCGACAAGCCGCTGACGGCTGAGGAAGTAAAGGCTGCACGCAACAAGCACGCAAAAAAATCGCTGGTAGCCGAAGTGACCTGCTCGAAGCAACAGCATTATCCCGGCAAAGGCGAGCATGTCGTGCTTGTTGACCTTGGAATGAAAAAATCAATCCTCGATTCGCTGCTGGCATTGGGCTGCAGTGTAACGGTGGTTCCATTTGATACAACATTCGCCCAAATTCAGGCGCTCAAGCCAGATGGCCTCGTGTTCTCCAACGGCCCTGGCGACCCGGCAGATCTGATCGCTTATTGCGCGGAATGGCGCAAAGCGGCGGAAAGCTTCCCGACATTGGGCATTTGCCTCGGTCATCAGATGATCGCCTTGATGTATGGGGCCAAAACAGGTCGACTGGCTTACGGCCACCGCGGCAGCAATCATCCTGTACGCGAGCTGGCAACCGGAAAAGTGTATTTGACCTCTCAAAACCACGGCTATGTCGTGAAGGAAGAGACAATCGACAAAAAACAGGTAGCGGTAACGTATGTGAACGTCAATGACGGGTCGGTCGAAGGCTTGCGCCACCTGCAGCATCCGATTATGAGCGTGCAGTTCCACCCGGAAGCGCATCCTGGGCCATCCGATACCGAGCATATTTTCAAGCAATTTATTCAATCCATGCAAGTGATAGGAGCTAAGCATTATGCCTAAGATCGAGAACATCAAGAAAGTGTTGGTCATCGGCTCTGGCCCCATTGTGATCGGTCAGGCAGCTGAATTCGACTACGCTGGAGCACAGGCGTGCCTTTCCCTCAAGGAAGAAGGCGTGCAGGTCGTACTTGTGAACAACAACCCGGCCACGATCATGACCGATGAGCAAATGGCCGACAAAGTATATTTGGAACCGTTGACGCTCGAATCGTTGACCGCGATCATCGCCAAGGAGCGTCCAGACGGCTTGCTGCCGACACTCGGCGGACAGACCGGGCTGAACCTTGCTGTATTGCTGTCGGAAGCAGGCGTGTTGGAAAAATATCAGGTGAAGCTGCTCGGTACGCAGCTTTCCACGATTCAAAACGGGGAAGACCGCGAGCTGTTCAAACAGCTGATGAAAAAAATCGGTGAGCCTGTGCCGGAGAGCGAGACAGTGGAAACGGTTGAGGCAGCAATCGCCTTTGCCAATACCATCGGGTATCCGGTTATCGTGCGGCCTGCCTTCACGTTAGGTGGAGCGGGCGGCGGTATTGCCGACAATGAAGCGCAATTGCGTGCGGTTGCAACCCGTGGAATTGATGCCAGCCCTATCAACCAAGTGCTGATTGAGCGAAGTGTAAAGGGCTGGAAAGAAATCGAGTACGAGGTCATGCGCGATGACAACGATACGTGTATCATCGTCTGCAACATGGAAAACCTTGATCCGGTTGGAATCCACACCGGGGACAGCATCGTTGTGGCTCCGTCGCAAACATTGACCGATCAGCAGTATCAAATGCTTCGCAGCGTCTCCACCAAGGTCATCCGTTCGCTTGGTGTTGTAGGCGGCTGCAACATTCAATTCGCATTGGACCCACATTCAGATAAATATTACTTGATTGAGGTAAACCCGCGGGTAAGCCGTTCCAGTGCGCTTGCCTCCAAGGCAACCGGCTATCCGATCGCACGGATTGCCGCGAAGCTGGCGCTGGGCTATCGCCTCGATGAGGTGATCAATCCGATCACCGGCTACACATATGCGAGCTTCGAACCGGCGCTTGATTACGTAGTTGTTAAAATCCCACGCTGGCCGTTCGACAAATTCCCGTTGGCAGACCGTCTGCTCGGTACACAAATGAAAGCAACCGGGGAAGTCATGTCGATTGCGCGGAACCTCGAAGCTGGGCTGCTGAAGGCCGTTCGCTCACTTGAGCTGGGGACTACGTATTTGCATCGTCCCGATGTCGCCGCACTGTCCAAAGATGAGCTGAAGGCTGCTCTCAAGGACGCGTCCGACCTGCGCCTGTACGCGCTTGCTGAAGCGATGCGCACCGGATGGACAGAGGCGGAGATTCACGAAGTAACCGGGATCGATCCGTTCTTCCTCCGAAGCATCGCCAAAATTATCGAGATTGAAAAACAGCTGGCAGCAACCGGTTGGGACAATCTTTCCGCTGAGCTGCTGACGGAAGCGAAAAAACGCGGCTTTGCCGACAAGACGATTGCAGAACTGACGGCGGTGACCGCTGAAACCGTTCGAGCCAAGCGCAAAGAGCTGTCGATCCAGCCTAGCTACAAAATTGTTGATACATGTGCTGCCGAATTCGATGCGCAGACACCGTATTACTATTCAACCTGGCAGGGCGGCGATGAAGTTGCCGACCTCGATGGCAAAAAAGTGATGGTACTTGGCTCCGGACCGATCCGGATCGGGCAAGGTGTAGAGTTTGACTATTGCTCCGTTCACGCTGCCAAGTCGCTGCAAGCAAAACAGATTGCCGCGATCGTGGTAAACAACAACCCGGAGACGGTCAGTACCGATTATGAAACAGCCGACCATCTTTATTTTGAACCGCTCACGGTAGAAGACGTGCTGCATGTCGCTGAGCGCGAAGGAATCACGGAAGTCATGGTACAGTTTGGCGGACAGACGGCAATCAACCTGGCACAGCCTCTTGCGGAAGCCGGCATGACGATCATGGGAACCGCGCTTTCCTCCATCGACATGGTTGAAGACCGCGAGCTGTTCTATCAAATGCTGAACGAGCTGGGCATTCCGCACATTCCGGGTCGTGGCGTAGAGTCGCTTTCCGATGCCGTGCAGACAGCCAATGAGATTGGCTATCCGGTTTTGCTGCGTCCTTCCTACGTAATCGGCGGTCAAGGCATGGTCGTTGTGCAGGATGAGCAGGAGCTAACCACAGCGGTGCAGAGCTGGCTGGATAACCAGCTGATGAAGAGCTTTTTCCCGCTGCTTGTCGATAAATACATTCCGGGCATGGAAGTGGAAGTCGATGCGGTTTGTGACGGCACCGACGTGCTTGTTCCGGGAATTTTCCAACATGTTGAAAAAGCGGGTGTTCACTCCGGCGACAGCATGGCGCTGTTCCCGGCACCCGGATTGACCGAAGCGCAAAAAGCAACGCTCGTTTCCTATACCGAGCGGATCGCGAAGAAAATGCAGGCAGTCGGCCTGATCAACATTCAGTTTGTCGTTGCGGGCGACGTCATCTACGTTTTAGAAGTAAATCCACGGGCATCCCGCACCGTACCGATTGTCAGCAAGGTAGTCAAGGTTCCGATGGTCGAGCTGGCCGTACGTGCCCAGCTGGGAGAGAAGCTGGCGGATATGGGCTTTGGCACAGGCTTGTTGCCTGACATTCCATTTGCGGTCGTCAAAGCACCGGTATTCTCCACGATCAAGCTGAATGGGGTCGACCCTGTTCTGGGCCCTGAAATGAAATCGA
>JBLNEJ010000486.1:0-9191 GCA_050262535.1 Clostridia bacterium | reverse complement strand
TCCAGCTGGTCAATGACGGGAAATCCAGGGAAGCGCTGGACAAGCTTGGCGAGGGAAAAAAGGCCATGGACGCATTTTACAAGGTAAACCAGATGATTTTAAAGGACGTCGATAACATTGTGGACAAAGCCTGGACCGAGACACAGGCGGCTTCTGACCAAACCAAGCTGACGATCGTCGTCGGCGCCTCCTCCGCCTTGCTCGCAGCGATCCTTTCCGCCATTTTGCTGATCAAGGGAATTGTGCGGCCAGCCCGCCGGATTGGCCGACAGCTGATGGAATTTGCCGAAGGGGAAGGGGATTTAACCCGTACGATTGCGGTTACGTCCAACGACGAGCTTGGCGATCTTGCCCACGCTTTTAACCGGATGAGTGCCAGCTTGCGTGAGCTGATTCGCCAGGTCGGGACAAGCGCGGAGGTGGTCAAAGCCTCTGCAGCCGAGCTGACGGCAAGCATTGAACATAACGGAAAGGCAAGTGAACAGATTGCGCAGAGCATTCAGGAGGTAGCTGCAGATGCAGGCAAGCAGGTGGTGTATATAAAAGGCAACTCTGCCTCGCTTGATGCGATGTCACAGGGGCTTTCGAGCATCGCAAAAGGCTCTGGGGACGTATCCGGCTTTGCCAATCAAACTGCGCAGATCGCCCAGGCAGGCACGCAACGGATCGAACTGGCGATCCGTCAGATGGATTCGATCAACAAAACGGTCGAAGGGCTGGCCGATCATATTTATGAGCTCGGCAAAGACTCCAAGGAGATCGAAAAAATCGTCGAAGCGATCACGACGATTGCGGCCCAAACCAATTTGCTCGCGTTGAACGCTGCGATTGAAGCGGCACGCGCGGGAGAGCACGGACGGGGCTTTGCCGTCGTCGCGGGTGAAGTGCGCAAGCTGGCGGAGCAGTCCGGTGAGTCCTCCAGACAAATCATTGAGCTGATTGTCAATGTACAAGCCCAAATCCATCATGCGGTGAAAGCGATGAAACAAAGCGCCCAGGAGGTTCAGGAAGGGATCACATTCGTGAATCAGGTCGGTGAATCGTTTGTCGATATCAAGGATGCCGTAGACGAAGTTGCCCGCCAAATCATTGCGGTCAGCGATACATCCCGAGAGGTGGCGAGCGGTGCCGAAGCGGTTGCGAGCTCCTTTGCCCAGATGATTGCCGTCACGGAGCATAGTGCAAGCGGTACACAAGCTGCCTCTGCCGCCTCCGAGGAGCAGCTCGCCTCTGTTGAAGAGATCACGGCATCGGCCGACTCGCTTGCCAGAATGTCGGAGGAGCTGCAGCTGCTGATTGGCAAATTCAAGGTATAGCAATCGTATCGATAAAAAAAAGGATGCCCTGTTCGTTTCCAAACAAACCGTAGGTACATGATACTTGCGGTTTGTTTGTTTTGTTCTCGGGATTTTCTCATGTATGTAGAAGGCAAACCTCTCCCTATGCATAGACTTCTTTGGCCGACGGATTCATTTTTCTGACAGATCAGTATCGAAACGTGTCAAAAAATCCGATGATACGGATAAGGGAGCTCGTCGAAATTAGTGGTTTTTTGCGGCGATTTTCAGGGAATACCCTGATTGTCGATAATTGGAACGAATCCTATGATTAAACTAGCCAATCGACAGGACTATTGGCCGTACATCAGGTATGTAGTGCAATGCTAGGAGAGCTGACAGTCTGAAGAAAGGAGATGGACTGCTGGTGTCAAGCAGTTTGGACGATTTGCTCCGTTTTGTTCATGCAATGCCTGATTTCCTGATTCTGCAAAACGTACAAGGTGACTGGGTTGCTGCCAATGAGACGGCACTCCGTTTTTTGCGTTTGGATGGAGTTAACTATCAAGGGAAAAGAACGGCTGAGCTGTTGCATGCTGTTGGCCTTTCGGGCACTGTTTACGAGGTGCTCGATCAATCTGTCAGGGACGTATGGGAGAGTAGATGCTGGAAGGAGCTAGAGATCCCGTTTTCCTTTCAGGACGGGCGAATACGTCTGTGCTCAATGAAGCTGGTACCGATGTTTGACTCTGAAGGAAAGCCGAAGTGGCTGATGATTCACGGGCGTGATAGTACCGTCAGGTCGTTGATGGAGGAAGAGATCGCGCTCGCGAGCAAAGTATTTGAAAGTGTAAGCGACGGAATATTCGTTACAGACGTAGACGGGACAATCCTTTTTGTCAACCCGGCATTTACGACGGTTACAGGGTACAGTGCAGAAGAAGTCATTGGCAAAAATCCGCGTTTGCTCAAATCGGGACGGCAAGGCCCGAAGTTTTATGAGCAAATGTGGAGTGAGTTGCTTGAAAAGGGATTATACCAGGGAGAAATCTATAACCGGAGAAAAAATGGTCAGATTTATCCCGAGTCATTAACGATCAATGCGATTAAAGACAAAACGGGAAAAACGACGAATTATGTGGCGACCTTCCGCGACATTTCGGAGCGGGAGCAGGTGCGCAAGGATGTGATGCTCACCGGAAAAATCCAGCGCAAGTTTTTGCCGCCTGACTACCGCGATGAGCAGATCGTGATCAGAACGTTCTTCAAGCCATCCCAATATGTAAGCGGAGATCTCTACGATTACAGGTGGCGCAAGCCGGGGGAGGTTTTGTTCGGCTATTTGATCGATGTCATGGGGCATGGCCTGGCAACGGCTCTTCAAGCATCTGTGCTGCGCGTGCTGTTTCTCCAGGCAGCTTACATGGATCTGCCGCTTGCCGAGAAAATGGCATGGATCAACCGGGAGTCAATCCGCTACTTCACAGAGGATACGTTTGCGGCGGCGATCTGCTACGAATTCGATTTCAAGGCGGGGACGATTACATACGTTTCCTGCGGAATTAATTATTTTATCGCTTCCACGAAAGAGGCAAGAGGCGTCATCAAGGTACCGGGAACGTTTCTCGCGCTTAACGAAACAACGGAATATGAGCAGCACGTCATGCCCATTGAGAAGGGGGACAGCTTTTATTTTGTAACCGATGGGGTTTATGACAAGCTTCCGGTCCAATTCAGAACAGACATCCCGTGCTTTGACGAAATGATCAAGGTATTGAAAAATACGATTTTTATGCAGCGGAACAAGGATGACGCAACTGCCATTTCGTTTCATATTACGACAGATAGATTCAAGGACATGAGAGAAGGATGACGCAATTATGAAAGAGTTGGAGATTACCTTTAGATCATTCGACGGTTTTGAAACGATCAGATCATGTCTGGCAAAATACGTCCGTGAGAATTTGAGGGGTAACTCCGGTTTGATGGAGGTTGCGCTGATCGAGGCGGTCAACAATGCCATGAAGTATGGGATCGCCAAAAATGGCAACCGGATCATTCGCATCAAACTTCGGATTCAAAACGGCAAAAGGCTAATCATTCGGGTTAAGGACCACGGTCCCGGCTTTGAAGCGAACAATCGGTTGAAGGAAATCAATGCGGAACAGGAAAATGCTTTTGAGAAATGTCTCTATGACGAATCGGGCAGAGGGCTGTTGATCATGAACGAAGCAGCAGACTTGGTCACCTACAACGAATGTGGAAACGAAGTCTTGATGGTGAAAGCAATCCCCTCCCCATAAGGAGAAAAAAGAATGAAGTTAACGGCAAAGTTTATCCTGTCATACTTGGCGATTGCCTTATTAATTGCACTGCTCGGCGGGTATGCCGTGATGATGATTGAAAAGGTCAATCAAAACGGGGAATGGCAATACACGGATCGCGTTGTGCCTCTTACACACCTTGCGAAGATCAGTAAACTGGCAGAAAATACGCGCGTCAACATGCTGGGAGCCATTCTGAACAAGGACGTATCGTTTACAAAAAAAGCAGAAGCGAATCTGCACGAAATCGAGCAATTATCCGGTGAGTTCGCCAAATCATACATGGCAGCGGATGAAAAAGCAGCGTTTGAGCAATTTCAGTCCGATTGGGGAACCTTTCAAACCATCGTTTTGAGCAATATCCAATTGATCCAGAATGGCCGTTTTGACGAGGCGCTGGCGGGCGTGAAAAAAGGACAGGAGCCGTTTACAAAAGCGAGTGAAGACCTGACGGCACTGCTTGAGCTCAATCAAAAAGCGGCCAACCAATTGCGCTTGGATAGCCAAGGCTCATTCGAGAGCACGCGGACGACAATGATTCTGGCCGTGCTCATCGTGGCGGTTCTCGCCGTTGGAATCGGCCTTGCAGTCGGCAGAGCGATTACCAAACCGCTCTCGCTCCTGTCCCAAGAGGCGGAAGCGATTGCCGCAGGGGACCTGACGGTTGAGGCGGTTCAGGTCAAAAGCAAGGACGAGCTGGGACAGCTTGCCGCATCCTTCAACCGGATGTCCGGCAATTTGCGGCAAATTGTTGGCGAGGTAAGAGGTGCCTCCGATTCCCTGTCTGCCATGTCCCAGGAAATGGCGGCCTCTGCGGAGCAAGTGACAGGAGCCGTAGCTGAGATTGCCGCAGGGACGCAGCGGGTGGCGCGGGGCTCGGAGGATGGCAGTCATGCCGTCGTAGAGGCGAGCAAAGTGCTGCTTGAGCTCTCCTCCCTGATCCAGATTGCCAAAAGCAAGGCAACCTCAGCACAAGCGAGCTCGTTTACGACATTGGAGCGGGCAACAGAAAGCAGTGAGATCGTCGAAACTACAATCGGGCTGATGGCCAATATTAAAGAGTCCACGATCGAAACGAAGCAGCTGATCGACCAGCTGGACAACTATTCGGCGGAGATTGGTTCCATTACGGAAACGATTACCTCGATTGCTGACCAGACCAATTTATTGGCGCTCAACGCAGCGATTGAGGCGGCACGGGCAGGTGAGGCCGGACGCGGTTTCGCGGTCGTAGCTGATGAAGTGCGCAAGCTGGCGGAACAGTCCAATGCCGGTGCCAAACAGGTCGCAGAGCTGATTGCCAAGGTAACCAGCAGCACACAGCTGGCCGTTGCCTCAACCGAGCAGTCGCAAAAGGCTGTGAAGGACGGAGCCGATTCGGTATTGCTCACCGGCAAAGCGCTCGCTGACATATTGGCAGCTGTCCAGCTGACGGTGAAGGATGTAAAAGGGATCGTCAATGTTACGGAGGAAGAGATTGCAAGCTCCGAGCGGATTGTTTCATTGATTCACACGCTGTCGAGTGTCGTAGAGGAAACAGCCATGGTCTCCCAGGAAGTGTCAGCTTCCACGGAACAAACGAGCGCAGCCATGGAGAACATTTCGGCCAGCGCGGAAGAAACAAGCGCGACGGCCAATCAGCTTAGCTTGAGTGTCCAAGTATTCAAACTATAGTCATCAAAAAGGGGGAGACGGTAGATGAATTACCAGATCACAACAGGCAACGGTAGTGTCGGTGTTTCGCTGGAAGGCGATATCTACGTGGAAGAATCAGCCCATATCCGTGAAGAATTGCTTCAATACATCTCGGATGGGTACAAAAACTTGCGGATCGACATGAGCCGGGTTACGTTTATTGACAGCTCGGGTCTCGGAGTGCTGGTCGCCATTCAAAAGCGAGCGATTCAGAACGGCGGGGCCGTCACGATCGTCGGACTGAAGGGCAGTGTGCTTGAGCTGTTTGAATTGACGAGACTGAATCGCGTGTTTGCAATGGAATAACGACAAAAGAAACGCTCCGGCCTCATGACAGGTCGGAGCGTCTTATTTTTTGCAAGAGCAGCAGCGCAGCGACAGCGGTGAGAAGCGCAGTCGAGATGCTGACAGTGAAGAAGCCGTACCGATCGAGCACGTGCCCCATGAAGGGCACGAAGATCCCGAGAATCAAGGTTTGCAAGAGAGATTGCAGGGAAAGCAGAGTCGCACGCTGGGCGCTCGGCAAAAAATCGTTGAGCATGGCGTTCCAGAACGGTCGTCCCGCCGACCAGGCGAAGTTGAGAAGCAAGAGCAGTCCCAGTCCGGCAAGAACGGGCACGAAGGACAAGAGGGAAAGTAACGCAATGAAGGTGAGTGGCAACCCGTAAAGCATCAGCTTTTTACCGACGGCAGCGCTGATCCGATGAGAGGCCATCGAACCGGCAATCGCAGCACCGCGCAAGGCGAGAAAGATCGGACCCAACCAGACAATATCAAGACGGGCTGTCTGGATGTAGGGCTGCACGGATAGAAACGTAAAAAAGAACGGTGTGATGGTAAGAAAGGAATAGAGCAGCATCAGATTGCGCAATAACGGCAAATTCCAGACGAAGCCGACGGCATACTTGATCGACGCAACGTAAGGCATTCGCTCAGCAGGTACTTCGTCCGGTGCGTGAACGGGCGGCTCTTTCAGCGTCGATGCAACGAGCCCGGCCAGACAAATGCTGAGACCGGTCAGAACGAACGGCAGCGGCATCCAAAATTTCGCAAGCCAAGCCCCGAGCAGCCCTGCACAACCTCCGGAAAATTGCAGGATGGCCATTTGCCGTCCGATGAACCGGCTGTATTCTCCAGCTCGCCCCGAAGCTTTCAGGGAATCATAAAGCAAGGCGGAGTCGGCACCGGAAATAAATGACGCGAAGGCGTTCCATAACAGATGAAGGAGCAGCAGCATCGGAAAATAGTCGACGATGCCATACAGCATAATGACCGGACCAAGCAAAAAACCCCCGACAATCAGCGACACTTTGCGCCCCTTTTTGTCAGCAAGCGCACCGGTCGGCACCTCAGACAAGGCGGCGACGATCCAGGCCAATCCTTCCATTGTGGCGATCATGGCCATGCTGATTCCCCGCTCCTGCTGCAAGAACAGGGTAAAGATCGGAATCCACAGCTGGAAGCTGATCAAAAATTGAAAGACATACAGCTTGTAAACATTACGGCTGTAGTCGATCGACTTTGGCGCTATGGCTGTCTCCATTCCGGCTGCACCTCCTCTATTTTTGAAAATTCGATAAAAAGTACTTTATCAAAAAATTTTATCATTGACCAGTTGTTTAATGGAATCTTTTTGCAGATTGGGAAGAGATTTGACGAACAGTTTGTGTTACACTAAAGCTGTCGAATTCATTATCTGAAGGAGGCTGCGACATGATATGGCTATGGCTGGTGCTCGGAACGATACTGGGGATCATCCTGATTTCCATGCTGATATTCCAAGCGAGCAACAAGAAGGCGTATCGCAATCACTATTCCTCGGACACAGGATTTGTCGACAGCCTAACTGGAGATAGCGGTTGCGACAGCAGCAGCGGCAGTGACAGCGGAAGCTGCGGTGGCAGTGATGGTGGCGGCGGTGGAGGAGATTAACCGCTTCGATTCATGAAAGGAGAGATGTTTTATGAGCAAAGCAATGAAGAGTACCGTTGAGAATGTAGTGAGTGGGGTCACAGGGTCCTCTTTTTAACACGTTTCATATGTGATAAAACGAGGACTCTCCTGTGATCTCACAAATGATGCCATTTGAAAAGATCACACATATCAGGAGGAATCCCGTTTGAACTTGGAACAATTAGGATGGAATAAACATTTTGCAACGCATTTTGAACCATTTCAGGAAAAAGGCTATGCGGTTGGACGTGTAGCCCTTGAGCATAAACGGCTGTACCGGATTTACACCGAACAGGGTGAGCTGTTGGCCGAGGTAACAGGTAAGCTGCGTCACCTTGCAACAGGCAGGGAGGATTTTCCGGCGGTAGGCGATTGGGTTGTGATCAGCCCGCGTTATGAGGAAGGAAAAGCGACGATTCATGCTGTGTTGCCGCGTACAAGCAAGTTTTCCCGCAAGGTGGCCGGGGAAACGACGGATGAGCAGATCGTTGCTGCGAACGTGGACACCGTTTTTATCGTCAATGCGCTAAATAACGATTTCAATCTGCGGCGGATCGAACGATATCTAGTGATGGCATGGGAAAGCGGCGCCAGTCCGGTGATTCTGTTGACCAAGGCGGACCTGTGCGACGACGTGCAGCGATACGTTGATGAAGTGGAATCAGTCGCCATCGGGGTTCCGATCCTGGTGACCAGTTCACTGCGAGAGGAAGGGATCGACAGCGTTGCACCGTATGTAACCCAGGGAAAAACGGTTGCCCTGCTCGGCTCATCCGGTGTTGGAAAGTCTACGCTGATCAACAAGCTGGTGGGTGACGAGCGGCAGAAGGTGAATGCGGCGCGTGAAGGCGATGATCGTGGCCGCCACACGACGACACACCGCGAATTGGTTCTGCTTGAATCAGGGGCGTCGGTGATCGATACGCCGGGAATGCGGGAGCTGCAGCTTTGGGATGCTGACGAGGGCTTAAGCGATGCCTTCGAGGATATTGAGGAGATTGCGACGAAGTGCCGGTTTGCCGATTGCCATCACCAAAAGGAGCCGGGCTGCGCAATTATGCAAGCGCTGGCAGAGGGAACGCTCGAACAGAAGCGCTATGACAGCTATCGCAAGCTGCAACGGGAGCTGGCTCATTTGGCACGCAAGGAAGATGTGAGACTGATGAGTCAGGAAAAAGAAAAGTGGAAAAAGATCAATCAGCAAAACCGGAACAGGCCGGTAAAAAGGTAAAAATTAATTTTACAGCAGGGTTGTCGAACGCAGTCGATTTATGATAGATTGAATAACATACTTGTTGAAGAGAAGCTCGTATAATCATTGGGAATAGGGCCCAAAAGTATCTACCAAACGACCGTAAATCGTTTGACTACGAGTGAAAGTGCGTCTAGGGTTCCGCTGTTGATTTGCTGGCAGGACTGGTCCGAGCGGCGCAGGCGTATCGCGCTACACCTAAGGGAGAAAAGCCCAGAAGGACATGTTTCACTTGACTGAAATCGTTGCCAAATGCGGCGGTCAGGTGAGACTGTCTTTCTCGGGCTTTTTTTGGTTTTGCTTGATATGAAACAAAATGAAAAAAGGAGCTGTCACATGGAACTGTTACAAGAGCGTATTCGCAAAGACGGAAAAGTTCTCTCCAGCCAGGTGCTGAAGGTGGATTCATTTCTGAATCATCAGGTCGATCCGCAGCTGGTGATGGAAATCGGCAAGGATTTTGCGAAACGATTCGCGGGTGAAACGATTACCAAGGTGCTGACGATTGAAGCAAGCGGTATCCAGTTTGCGATGGGTACGGCGTTGGCGTTAGGCGTCCCATTCGTATATGCGAAAAAGAAAAAAGCCGTAACCTTGACGGAAGAGGTGTATTCCGTTCCGGTGCACTCGTTTACGCGCCAGGAAACGTATCAAGTGAGTGTTTCCAAGCAATACTTGTCAAAAGAAGAC
>JBLNEJ010000485.1:0-5979 GCA_050262535.1 Clostridia bacterium | reverse complement strand
AAATGGACAAGCGAAAAAACCGATCCTGTTCGTCAAGATTGAAAATGGCAAACGCGTACCGATCGGTTCTGCAGAAGAAGCCAAGTAACATTCATAGCAATTAGGAAATGTGTGGTCCTTGTCCCCGAAAACGGGTGACAAGGCCACTCCTTTTCGTCGATAGGTACAACCAAGGCCCGCCAAAAAGCTTGTCGGAGCCAAGTTTTCGAATGATCGAAAGGAGAAATGTCGTACATGATAGAGTTTCTGCAGCAAACGATCAACGGCCTGGTGATGGGAAGCAGCTATGTTTTGACAGCTTTGGGGCTAACCTTGATCTTCGGGATGCTCGATATGCTTAACTTTGCTCATGGTGAGCTGTTGATGCTGGGGGCGTTTATCGCGGTGGCACTGGTCACGGGATTGGGACTTCCGTACCTTGTTGCGATCCCGATCGCGATGGTCGTCGTAGCAATCATCGGTGTCATCATTCAACGATTGGCCTTCAATCCGCTGCGCAATGCGGACAGGGTTTCCTTACTGGTTAGTTCATTAGGCGTTTCGATTATTTTGCAAAACCTCGTACGTCTGATTTGGGGTCCGGATCCACGCAACCTGCCATCGCCGTTTACCGATGTGCAGCTTCATTTTTCCGGTATGATCCTGAACGGGCAACGACTGTTCGTCGTTTTTGTTGCTGCAGTGTTTATCGCCATTCTGTACTACGTGATTCAGAAGACAAAGGTCGGGATCGCTATGCGGGCTTGTGCGTTCGACATGAAAACAGCGCGACTGATGGGGATCAAGGCGAACAAGATCATCATCATGACCTTTGCCATCGGTGCGGGCATGGCTGCCTCCGCTGGTACCCTTCTGGCACCCATCTTCAGCGTTTACCCAACGATGGGGGTAATGGCCACGACAAAAGCGTTCGTCGTCGTCTTGCTTGGCGGGATTGGCAATGTCGGGGGTGCAATCGTCGGCGGACTGATTCTCGGGCTGGTGGAAACGTATGCGGCCGGCTATTGGTCTTCCGAGTACAAGGACGTCATCGCGTTTGTCATCATGATTCTCGTGCTCCTCTTCAAACCTGCCGGATTGTTCGGTAAAAACGTACAGGAGAAGGTGTAAATGAAAAATAATCTACTTCTACTCCTCGCTGCTCTATTTTTTCTCGCATTTCCGCTTCTTTTCTCCAACGATTATTTGATTCACATCATGGTGATGTGCGGAATCAATATCGTGCTTGTGTTGAGCCTGAACCTGATCTCCGGATTTGCCGGACAAGTGTCGATGGGACATGCCGCATTTTTTGGGATCGGCGCCTACACAGCAGGGATTTTGGCGATCAAAGGGCTGCCGATGTGGGTTGCGATGATTCTGGCAGCACCGGTAGCGGCTCTGCTTGGCTTTTTGATTGGATACCCTGTTTTGCGGTTAAAAGGGCACTTCTTCGCCATTGCAACACTGGGCTTCGGTGAAATTATCCACCTTGTACTGAACAACTGGATTGATTTGACGCGCGGACCAATGGGATTAAGCGGCATTCCGCGTCCGGAAGCGATTCTTGGCTTCGATTTCAGTTCCAAAAGCGATTATTACTACATGATGCTGGTGCTTGTAACGCTGGTCATTTACCTTTCCATGAGAATGAAAAATTCGAAAACGGGTCGTGCTCTGATGGCGATTCGTACCGATGAAATAACGGCGCGTGCGATGGGCGTCAATGTCACGTATTACAAAAACTTTGCCTTTACGTGGAGCGCAGCAGTTGCAGGCTTGGCTGGCGCGGCCTATGCGAGCTTTGTGCTTTTCCTGAGTCCTGAAACGTTTACCACCTCGATGTCGATCAACATTTTGTCGATGCTGTTGATCGGGGGAATCGGCAGCATTTTTGGCTCGGTGCTGGGCGGACTGTTCATTACCGGATTGAGCGAATATTTACGCGCCTTTGCCGAATACCAGATGCTCATTTACGGCGTGCTGATGATTGTTGTCGTCATTTTTGCGCCGAAGGGTCTGGGCGGAATGGTGGAAAAACTGTTCGCAGCCTTGCAGAGAGGGGGAAAAGCTCGTGGGACAAACCATACTCCAAACAAATAATCTCAGCATCCGGTTTGGTGGTGTCGTTGCTGTAGACAAGGTCTCGATCACGATCAAGTCCGGTCAAATTTTTGGCCTTATCGGGCCGAACGGGGCGGGGAAAACGACGATGTTCAACCTGCTGACCGGCATCTACAAGCCGACAGAGGGCAGCATCACGTTCAAGGGAAACGATATTACCTCGCTTTCCACCCACGAGATTACCCCACTGGGGATGTCGAGAACGTTTCAAAATATTCGACTGCTCAAAGGGCATACCGTGTTCGAAAATATCCTAATTGCAACCCATCATCATCTGAAGTACGGTTTTTTGTCCGCTTTGTTCAAAACGGGCGCGTATCGCAAGCGGGAGAAGGCAGCCCGCGACTTCGTCGATAACTTGATCCAACAGTACGATTTGGCCGCCTATCGCGATGAAATCGCCAGCGATCTGCCGCAGGGCTTGCAGCGCAAAATCGAGATTGTGCGGGCGCTGGCAACGAAAGCGGAGCTGATTTTCCTCGATGAGCCGGCAGCCGGCTTGAACCCGGTAGAAACAGATGAGCTGATGGACTTGATCAGACGGTTGCGCAACGAAGGTAAAACGATCTTTCTGATCGAGCATGACATGAAGCTGGTCAAGGGCATTTGCGATGACATCGCGGTACTGCAATTCGGTCAGCTGCTCGATCAAGGCTCGTACGAAAAAGTTACATCCAATCCAAAAGTAATCCAAGCATATTTGGGCAGGAGGCATGAAAATGCTCAAAGTGAATGATCTGCACGTTAGCTACGGAAAAGTCCAGGCGCTGAAAGGCGTTTCAGTTGAGGTCGGAAAAGGCGAGGTCGTCACCTTGATCGGGGCGAACGGTGCGGGCAAATCAAGTCTGCTTATGGCGATTTCCGGGATGCTCCGCCCGAGCAAAGGCAGCATCACCTTTGAAGGGGAAGACATCACCAAGCTGGGACCGGATACGATTCTGCGCAAAGGGATCGCCCATGTACCGGAGGGCAGACGGATTTTTGCCAATATGACGGTCATGGAGAATTTGCGCATCGGCGCGTATCAGCGCAAGGAGGATGCCCAGCTGAAAGCGGATTACGACGAGGTATTCTCGCTCTTCCCGATTTTGAAGGAGCGCTCCTTTCAGATGGCGGGCACCCTTTCTGGCGGGGAGCAGCAAATGCTGGCGATCAGCCGTGCGCTGCTGTCCAAGCCAAAGCTGATCATTCTGGACGAACCTTCATTAGGCTTGGCGCCGGTCATTGTTGATGTTGTGTTTGATGTTATTGAAAAAGTGAGCAAATCGGGCATCACGATTCTGCTTGTGGAGCAGAATGCCCATCTTGCGCTGGAGTCGTCCGAGCGCGCCTATGTCATGGAAACCGGGGAGATCAAGCTTGCAGGCAAGTCCTCCGATATTTTGCAGGACGAACAAGTAATCAAGGCATACCTTGGTTAATTCATCGTAAGGGAGAGTATGGAAAGATGAAGGTTAAAGTAGCTGCAGCGCAGACGAATCCACAGATTGGGAATCTGGCGCACAATCTGGCGCAGACGATTGCCTTTGCCACTCAGGCGTCGCAGGCGGGAGCCAAGCTTGTTGTGTTTCCCGAGTGTTCGTTGACCGGGTATTGCTTCAACAGTGAGCAGGAGGCGCGTGCACACGCACTGACCGTTGGCGACGAGTGGACAGCTGCATTGACGGCTGCTGCACGACAATCCAATATCTACATTATCGTTGGATTTGCTGAACAATCCAATGGCGAGCTGTTCAACTCGCTTCTCGTTGCCGGACCGGAGGGTGTTGTTGCCACGTATCGCAAGACCCATATCCCGAGCCTTGGAGTGGACAACTTTGTTTCGGCCGGAAATGAGCCGTTCACAGTTATCGATACTCCAGTGGGGAAACTGGGCTTGCTGATTTGCTACGACATCCGTTTTCCGGAGCAGGCACGCGTGCTTTCCCTAAACGGAGCAGACATGCTGATTCACAGCACCAACCTTCCGCTAACGGCCTCGGGCCAGGTCGATTATTTGCTGCCGGCACGCGCGAACGAAAACCGGGCGTTTGTCATTTCATCCGATCGGGTTGGCGTGGAGAACGGCTTTGCGTTTCTGGGCCGGAGCAGCATTTTCGGCGTAAATGGCGAAACGCTGGCACAAGCGAATGAGACCGATGAGACGTTGATTTATGCGGAGATTGACCTTGAACTGGCACGTCAAAAGCAGGTCTTCTACCCGGCAAGCGAAGGGAAGCCCGTCGATCATGTAAACGATTTGATGGGGGCGCGGCGTCCGGAACTGTACAACCGGTTGAGCAACTAGAAGGGGCGGACAAATCATGAAGGATTTACTTACTATTAATTCGTCACGTCTTCACGAGACGTTTCAAACGAGCGCAGGCATCGGCACGCTCCCTCACGGAGGGCTGTGCCGCTTGTCCCTGGGCGATGAAGATAAAGACATACGCGATATTTTTGTCACCTGGCTGAAGGAAGCGGGATTGACCGTACGTGTTGATGATTTTGGCAACATTTACGGCCGGCGTGAGGGGCGAAACAAGGATGCAGCTGCGGTGCTCGTCGGCTCCCATCTCGATACACAGCCAAAGGGCGGGAAGTTCGACGGAATTCTCGGGGTGCTGGCAGCCCTGGAAGTGGTTCGCACGTTGAATGATCATAACATCGAAACGGAGCGACCGATCGAAATCGTCAACTTCACCAATGAAGAGGGCGCGCGCTTCGAGCCGCCGATGCTGGGTTCGGGCGGGGTTGCCGACATTTTTGATGCCGAGTACGTATTGGGCAGAAAGGATCGAAATGGCATCAGCCTTGGTGAAGAATTGACCCGGATCGGGTACGCCGGCGCCAAGGAAAATCGTGCGAAGGACATTTACCGCTATGTCGAGCTTCACATCGAGCAAGGTCCGGTGCTGGAGCGTGAAGGTGTCACGATTGGCGCGGTGGAAGGCATCCAGGGGATGACCTGGGTGGAAGTGAAGCTGAAGGGGCAAGCCGATCATGCCGGTCCAACCCCGATGTCGATGCGCCGGGACGCGCTTGTCGCGGCTGCCAAGATGATTGTCACGATTCAGCAAATTGCCAAAGATATCGATGAAACGTCAACGACGACGGTTGGACGAATTACCGCGGAGCCGGGGGCAGTCAACTGCGTTCCCGGTGAGGTTGTGTTCTCCATCGACGTTCGTCACTTTGAAGATTTGGTTCGCGAAAAAATGCTGGAGGTCATCCTGGAAAAGATCAGCACGATCGCAGCGGTTGAGCAGGTGTCCATCGAGGTCAGCAAATTCTGGGACATCAATGCAACCCATTTTTCCCAGGATATCCTCAAGCATGTGATCGAGGGGGCAGAGGCATACGGATATTCCGTGAAGCGCATGGTCAGCGGTGCCGGACACGACGCCAAGTACATGAATGATATCGTCCCATCAGCGATGATCTTTGTTCCAAGCGTGGATGGAAAAAGTCATTGCGAAGAAGAACATACGAAGTGGGAAGACGTAGAAAAGGGAACGAACGTGCTGCTTCATGTGATTTCTTCCTTGGCACAGGAAAAGTAACGGAGGTGGGCCAGGTGAGCCATACAGTTGATTCCGAAACGTTGAAGAAGGTTTTGTCGATCATTGATGAAAAATGGGATGAGGAAGTAGCATTTTTGCAACAAATCGGCAGATTTCCAAGTACATTGGGGCATGAAGCCGAGCTGCAGCAGTTTATCGCCAATTATTTTTCCGAGAAGCTCCAACTGACGACAGATGTGTTCGAGCCGGATTTGGAACGCATTTCAAAGCTGCCTGGTTTTGCACCGATCGAATGGACGTATGAAGGCCGGCCTGTCGTGGTCAGCCAATGGAAAACGAACGGGGAAAAAATCGGCAAAAGCTTGATTTTGCA
>JBLNEJ010000484.1:0-2970 GCA_050262535.1 Clostridia bacterium | reverse complement strand
AATATGCGTACTTCTCCGGATAGGTTGATCAAGATAGCTCGTGGTGACTGAGGGTGAGCGTTCACTCTGAAAAACGCCCTGTTACTTCCCATCCTTCGAGAGCTTGATGGTGACCTAAATCACGCGGTGAAACAAAATACAATGAAGCATACCGAAAACAATTCACTATAGGGAAAAGAAAGAGGCTCAGGGAGAGGAATCCCTGAGCCTTTGTCGTTAAGGAAGGTGTAAGAATGCCGTACTTCTAATACTTCAGCGATCGGGCGATCAAATCGAGGCTCGGCTGGATGGACGCCAGATGCTCCGGCTCCAGACAAAAGAGGAGACAATCTTGGAGGAGTGTAAGGTTCAACCGCTCCGCAAGGTCATTCGTTACGTGCTGCTTCCCTCACGGCTTACGGTCGATTTGGCTGATCCACATTTCGGTGAGCATAGCCGACTGTTCCACTCGGCATTTCGATGCAACCATTATACGATGCAAACATACCAGCGTTCTGTGTTACACACCACAGAAAAAACATTTTTTATCGTTCTTTTTGAAAAAGCGGCTGTCGCCTGCCATAGGTCAACAATCGCCACAGCCATTCCGCCGGCCCAAAGCGGAAGTGACGCAGCCATTTACGGGCAAACCAGATTTGTCCGGCAAACAGCAACAGGCACAGGACAGCACCCGCGAGCAGATCGATGGTCAATCCCCATCGCCGAAGCAGCCAGTCCAACCCGGCCCACACAAGTGTCTGCGTCAAATACGTAGTCAAAGCCATTTTCCCGATCGCTGCAAAGCTGGCCAGTCGCAAGCGCCACTCCGGCCGTTCAAGCAACAGCATGATGCTGGTCACATAAAACAGCGCCAAAGTCTTGCCGCTAAACAAAACCCAACTGTACGCAGTAAACATTCCATACGATTCATTCTCAGCAAAGCGGACCACAATCATGATCCAGAACGGAATCGTCAGCAGCAAACCGGCTGTTCGCAGCGTTTGCAGCTGGCTTCGATAGTCTGCAATCCGTTGAAACACCTGTTTTTTTCCACAATAGAGTCCAAGCAGGAAAAGGCCGAGAATCTCCGGGACCAATTGCACCGAAGAGGATAGCTCACTCATCAACACATACCGAATCGTATGCAAACCGTTGTAGAGAAAGCCTGCATCGTTTGCCGACAATTGACTGGACTGCTCCTCCCATACAAGTCCTGCCGCTTCCATGATCACAGCAGGCAGCATGGAAAACATAAGCAAAGCCAACGCGGTTATGAGCACGGCTCGTTCACTCTTGGGGAAAAACGCCAGCAAAAAGAAGCCAACCGCCGCGTAGAAATGCAGGATATCCCCCCAAAAGAAAAACAGATGAAAGAGACCAAACGCAAACAAGGCGAGCAGTCTGCGTGAAAACAGCACATTGACCCGCTCTCCTCTGGCTGCAGCCCGATCCATGAAAATGAAGAATCCGACACCGAACAAAAAGCTGAAAATCGTATAAAATTTCGTTTGGACGAACAAATCAAAAAAAAGGCGGACATATGCATTTACTCCTGAATGCATGCCAGGAAGATGGGCGTACTCCGGCATGTTGACCAGCAGGATGCCCAGGAGGGCGATCCCGCGTATCACATCAAGTGAATAGATTCGTTCGGAGCCGGAAATGGAAGGCTGCTGCATGCTGATCAATCCTTTTTATCCAGGGTGTCATTGTCCAAAGCCGGGTCCCGGAAAAAATCGATCGCGTTTGCCTGCTTTTCCATAAACAGTGCTTCAAGCGCGATCAAGCCGTTCCGGTTTAAATAGTCATGCTCATGAGTCGTTATCGCGTGCAGCATCAGGAAACGGACGACGTCCACACCATCCGTATAATGACCAAAGCCCTCCTCCTCAAAGCGCGGGTATCCAGCGAACATAAAGGAAAGCTGCGAACCGTTCACCACAGGCCCGTCCAGTGCAAAGCTGTCTCCTTCCCTTATACCGCGGCCATTTTCACGATAGATTCGGCGCGCTTCCTGGGCAATCGTGATCAGGTGGTTGACGATGGCCGTTTCTTTTTGGAGGGAATAGATCAGCAGTTCCACTCCTCCCTCCCTGTACAAGCCGCAGGTAGCCGTTACCCAGCCCCCTCTTTTCCCGGCTGGCGGAAATTGCACAATGGGGATTCCCTCCGTGCGTTCCGTCGAGAGCGGATCGCCTGCGGTATGAAAGAAGCTGCGATAGTGATTCAAGATCGCTGGTGAAAGAACGAGCTGCTCTTCTTTTGACGATGAAGCGGCTTCCTTTCCCTCAACTTTTACAGGAGTCTCTTCCAGTATTTCCACCTGTTGACCACCTGCAGTTTGGCCCGTCGGATGATGATTCTGCTGGAGGTTCCCCTGTGCAGTCTGTTTGGCAGATGGCGAGTCCGTTCTCCGTTTTTGCCATTTTATCGTGTAGTAGCCCATCGCGAGCGCGAACAAAATCATGATGACAATGTGTGCTGTGGTCAAAATCAAATACCTCCGCATATAAAAAACTTGGCGCCCCCACGCTTTTGGATGGTGCCGTCGCTGCGCTTCCGTCAGCAGGAATGGTTTACCCAGAACGTTCAGTACGTGAAGGCACGTAAACTTTCTTGCTCGATGAAAAAAACGTTTACCCCCATCATACCATAAAATGGAGGGTAACACCGCTTTCAGCGTACGAGCCCACGCCTGGATCGGGCTAGCTCCATTGCTGTTACTCTTTTACTCCACGATTCTCATGATCAAGAAAGGATTTATTATTATTTATTTGAATAATCCAGGGAATAAAAATAAAGTTTTTATTAATCAAAAAAATTAAATAGGGGGTACACATGGTTGAAGTTCAAAAACTTAGCAGTTGCAGTTTGGATGAAGTGACAAGATTGTGGAACGATGGTTTTTCTGATTATTCCATCAATATCAAAAGCAGTGTTGATGACTTTATCCGTCGTTTCGCACTTGATTCATTAAGCGCAGATTATTCC
>JBLNEJ010000483.1:0-3235 GCA_050262535.1 Clostridia bacterium | reverse complement strand
TCACGAAGAAAAATCAGGTGTGGAGCCATACACGCCACACACGGTCGATTCGTCTGGAGGAAATGCAGTAACCTGCTATACGTTATTGGTAAAACCGCTTGGGCTTAGCGCCGAGCGGTTTTTTTGTGGTATACTAATAAAATCTGATCTTCGCATAAAGGAGTCTACAATGAACCATTCTGTTGATGTAAACCATGCGACTCCCCTGCTATGGGGAGACAAGCGCTACCATACATGGAATTTTCACTTGCGTCAAACGTTCCACGAGAAAATTTTCAAAGTACCGCTAGACGGTGGCTTCACATGCCCGAATCGAGACGGGAAGGTTACCACAGGAGGGTGCACGTTCTGCAGTGCGCGCGGGTCAGGCGACTTTGCCGGCGACCGCCGAATGAGCCTCGAAAAGCAGTTTCACGACGTGAAGGACCGGATGCATGAAAAATGGCCGAAGGCAAAATATATCGGGTTTTTCCAGGCATTCAGCAACACGTACGCACCGGTTGAAGAACTGCGTGAAATGTTCGAGCTGATTTTGCAGCAGGAAGATGTTGTGGGGCTCTCCATTGCCACACGTCCCGATTGCCTGCCAGACGATGTCGTCGAGTATTTGGCAGAACTGAACGAGCGGACGTATCTCTGGGTCGAGCTCGGTCTTCAAACCGTTCATGAGCATACACAGCTGCTGGTGAATCGCGGCCACGATCTCCAATGCTATCTGGATGGCGTAGAGAAGCTGCGCAAGCACAACATCCGTGTCTGCTCCCATATCATCTACGGCCTGCCAGGCGAGACGTATGACGACATGATGGAAACGGCCCGCGGGGTAGCCGCCATGGATGTACAAGGGTTGAAAATCCATCTGTTGCATCTTCTGCGTGGTACGCCGATGGTCAAGCAATACAATCAGGGACTGCTCCAGTTCCTGACGCAGGAGGAATATACGAAGCTCGTTGTAGATACATTGGAAATTTTGCCTCCAGAAATGATCGTCCACCGCATTACGGGAGACGGTCCTCCTGATATCTTGATCGGTCCGATGTGGAGCCGCAAAAAGTGGGAGGTCCTCAACGGTATTGAAGCAGAGCTTGTCCGCAGAAACAGCTGGCAGGGGAAGTACTGGAAAGGGTAGGACCATCGAAGGCAGAGAAAAACGGAGTCCGGGAACGGGCTCCGTTTTTCGTTACATAGGGTGAATGTGCATTTGCTTTCTCGCCTGCTTGGGATGGTTCGTAATCATGCCATCGACTTTCATGCTAAGCATGCGACGCATCGTTTTTTTGTGATTGACGGTCCAGGCGAGCACTTCCAAATCATGTAGCTTTGCATCTTTTACGAGAGGTGCTGTGACTTCGTCAAAGGGCACATGCAGCTGGTCTACACGATATTCAATCCCTGTTTTCCAGGGATCTGCGAAATGACCAATATAGAGCAGAGCAGTCCGCACTTGAGGATTCAGTTCTTTCATCATGCGCAGGCTGTGAAAATTGAAGGAGGAGAAGACGGCACGCTCAGTCAATTGAAAATTGGCGATCAGCTGGCACACCTTCTCTTCCAGTCCCGGCTGGGGGACGAGCAAATTTTTCAGTTCCAAAATGATGTGCAACCGTGTCGATTTCACAAAATCGAGAACTTCTTCAAGTGTCGGAATCCGCGAATGGTGAAACCGTGAATGAAACCAATCACCAGCGCTCAGCTGTTTGAGCTGTCCGAGCGTATGCTGTGAAACAAGCCCGGTACCGTTGGTGGTCCGTTCAAGACGGTGATCATGAATGACGACAACCTCCCCGTCACGCGAAAGCTGAACGTCCAACTCACTTCCGTCCGCTTTATGTCGATCGGCTGCACGAAATGCTTCCATCGTATTCTCAGGATAAAGCCCAGAGGAACCGCGATGAGCAAAGATGAGCGATTGCATAGGGTTTCCTCCTTTCCTTCTTACAAATGTATGCGAGGAAGGGGAAGGGATTGCCAGTGGGAAAGATTTATACAGTTTGACGAATGACGCTTGCAGGCTTCTTCATTACAATGAAGGAAATGAAGCTGTTGGGGGGCAATGCAATGATTGTAAAGGATGAACAAAACAAACGTGTCAAGCTGATCGCCTACGATCCAAATGAGCTGGCAGCTTCGGTTGTCGACCTGGAACGCGCCGCACAGGAACAAGAGGCGACGAAGCTGATTATTTACGCGCGAAAAGCCGACGTTCCAGCATTCCTTGACTATGGCTATCATCAGGAAGGCACCATTGACGGTTTTTATAATGGCGCAGATGCCCAGATGCTGGTCAAATACGTGACGGAGGAACGGGGCGCTTCCATCGCGCCAGAGGAAGCGGAAGCTATCGTCCAGTTGAGTCTGGAGCGCCAGAAGGGTACAGAGACAAAGACAAAGCCGCTGCCGGACGGATACGAGCTGTCGGAGGCGACGGAGGATGATGCGCAGGAGCTCGCAGCGCTTTACGGAATTGTGTTCCCGGTTTATCCAACGCCGATGGACGACCCTAATTATGTGCGAAAAACAATGCAGGCAAGCACCTATTATTGTGTCGTACGTTCCGCAGGGAAGATCGTTTGTGCAGCTTCAGCAGAGGTCGATCCGACGTTTGGCTCCGCAGAGATGACCGATTGCGCCACCCATCCCGATCATTTGGGAAAAGGCTTGCTACAGCCGGTCATGGTTGCGCTGGAGAAGAAAATGGAGGAGATGGGGATTTACTACCTTTATACCTTGACTCGTGCGCAATCACAGGGAATGAATGTGACCGCCGCGAAGCTTGGCTACAACTATCGCGGGCGGCTTGTGAACAACTGCACGATTGTAAGCGGCTATGAAGACATGAACATCTGGGTCAAGCCGCTCCGACCAACCGTGGAATAGCGGCTTAGTCGTCCGGATAAAGCCGTCTCGATAATTTGTAAGCCATCAAGGCAAGCTGGAGCTGCCAGCGATGGGTTGCGTCATCCAGGTCCAGACCTGTTTTTTCCTCAATTTGCTGCAGCCTGTACTTCAGAGTGTGGCGATGGATAAACAGGTGCTGGGCCGCTTTGATTCCGTTCAGATTATGCTGCAAATAGCTCTCCAATGTTTCGGCAAGCTGTTGGCCATGCTTTACATCATAAGCGATCAGACGGGCCAGTAGAGGCCTCCAGATGCGGTTGAGAGCGGCAGGCTCCCGGTAGTAGGGGAACAAAAATTGAAATCCGCTCATTTTTCCATAAAACAGCGGCGCGGGCGC
>JBLNEJ010000482.1:0-8429 GCA_050262535.1 Clostridia bacterium | reverse complement strand
CGTTTTTCCGGCGCCGGGCTGGGCCGTGAGTACAGCACTTCCGTTTTGCCCAAGCGCTTGTATCACATCCGGCAGTACATGCTCCACCGGCAATCGGTTCATGCTTCATCACCTCAAGTTCACTCTTCCCATTGTAGCCGAACGATCAGCAGGCGGACAACAAGGGGAATGGACGAACGCAAAACAGCATGAAATCACATTCGGATGCAAACGCTAACCTCACAGAACGCTTCCATACTACGTCGAGGTGAAACGACATGGATTCATTAGATGTTGTCGAGTACATACGATTGACGGAAAAAAAGCTGGACCATATCCACAAAACGATGGATGAGCTTAGCCTGAGACCTGATTGCGTCGAAATGGTTTCGGCATTGCAGGATGTTGCCGTTGATTACAAGGTGAAAATGGAGCATGCCAAAGAGCTCCTGCGGGAATACAGTGGCGATTGGGAGGAGCGGGAGGATTAATCAAACGGCAATTCGCTAACCACCCATTTCTCGTCCTGCTCTTTCACTGTGATGGAAAACGGTTCGATCTTGCTCCAATCTACCGGCAGGCTTACATCGGTTGAACTGCGATAATCCAGCCAGATGGCAAAGTTATACGTCCCATCCGGGTTCTTTTTCCCTTCATCGAGCTTGTAGCGCTCGACCCATGGGCTCGATGTTCCCGTCACCCAGTGAATGGCTTCAAATGAAGAGCGGCTAGCCTTTTTTTACTCAGGCGAAAGAACGGCGTACTGCAACGCCCCATTTCGGGTTTGGACTCCCTTTACCCACGTTTCGGCTGCTTCCTTTGGTGTTTTTGCGGCCACTGCCTGCTCAAGAAGGGCAATCTGCTGCTCTGTTGTCGCTTGCTGTTGGGTTTGAATCGAGATGCTGCGGTTTTTCTCATCCCACTCCACCTTGGCCCCTAGAGCTTCCGCAACGGCCCGGAGCGGAACCATCACCCGACCGTCCACAATCTGTGGTTCAACGTCCGACTTCACCTGCGAGTGGTTTACCCATAGCTGGATTGTGTTGTCCGCTAATACTGAAGTGGCAAACACCATCAGACAGAGTAATGCGCCCGCTACGCCAATCGACTGTTTTTTCATCACGATTTCCTCCAGACTTCAGTTCGTTTCCTTTCATGTAAGACGGTGGGTCAGCCTGCTGTGTTACGAAAAAAGCTCCTTCCCTCAGGAAGAAGCTCGCTTTTGTCTGACTTGCAATCCACTCAAGAACGTATCCAGCAACAGCCGAAAACTCACATCAAGGTCGAGGGGCATTCCGAAGCCGCCTTTTTGCTCCAGTGAAACAAATCCATGAAACAGGCTGCGCAGTCCTCGTACCGTATGAAGCGCTTCTTCCTCCTCCATTGCGTATGCTTGCAGGGCAAGGAGAACAAGATCGACGACTTTTTTTCCGTGCACCTGGACGTCCACATCCATGAGCAGCGTCGCTTCATACAGCCCCGGATGGCGGCGGGCAAAAGCCACGTACGCATGTCCCATCGCCCGTACGGCTTCATCCCCCGATCGCCCCACTGTAGCCCGAACCAACTCCTCATGCAACTGGTCCAATCCGTAAAAGGACATCTGCTTTCGCAATCCGCTTAACCCCTGTACATGATTATACAGGGACGGCGGACGAATCTTCAGCTTTTTCGCCAGAGACGCCAAGGTCACTTCCTGGATTCCTGCCGTGTCGGCAATTTCTGTCGCTGCTTGCAAAATGGTTGGCAAATCCAATCCTACTCTCGGTGACATTGCGATTCTCCTTTTTATGAAAGATGGTGAAGCTGCTGCTCTGCTGCCGCGATGGCCCGTTCGATTGCAGGGCCCGGTTCCGGCAGCATCCGGCCATGCCCGACAGCCAGCAGCGATGGTTTAACCTCTCGAAGCTTGCGCACACTCTCGAGTGCTACCTGTTTGTTCCAGGTGGCCATTGCCGGGAATGGAAACCACGGCTGAAGCTGTCCCGAAACGGCGATTCCCCCTCGCGTCTGCATCGCATCCCCGGCAATGAACGCCTGATTGCGAGTGTCCAGAAAACCGAACGAACCGGGTGTATGCCCGGGGAGCGCTACTGCCACCAGCGAGCCGATCCGGTCCCCTTCCTCCAGCAGCACGTCTGGCCTGGTTTTCACCTTTTTCGGCACACCGCCACGAATCGGGGTGTCCGGTTCATCGGGGTCAAGAGTGACATCACCAGCCAAAAGGCGGGCATCCCGCCGTGAAATATGCACCAAAGCATCAGGCAGAAGCAGCTTGAGCTGATCCAAGGCGCCAACATGATCGTCATGCGCGTGCGTCAGGACAATCCGGTTAATCGGCTTGCCAATCGTTTCGGCCGCCCGCATAATCCCCTTCACGCTGTAAGGCAATGCCGCATCAATCAGCGTCAGCCCGTTCTCCTCTTCCACCAAATAGCAATTCACAGGAAAAAATCGGGGTAAAAATGCAAGCTGGTACACGGTTCGTTCTTGTTTGATTTGCATGTTGTCTTCCCCTTCCGCCGAATACTAATATCGTTAGTTTTATATTAACTAATTCAATTAGTTTTCGCAAGCACATTTTCCTTCCGATGGAAAAACCGCCGCACAACTGTGCGACGGACGGTCAATTTTAGTTCGTTTCGCTGTGTTAATTCACATCACCAAGATAGCGGATCTCAGCACCAGATTGCTTGATCATTTTACTGAGGGTTTTGGGATACAACCTTATGTCATCCAAATGGTTCATTTCAACCCATTCAACGCCTACCTGATTATTGTCAGGATTCGTCCCATGCAAAAATGTTGGTTCTTCTGCCGTTAATGAGCAGGTAAAATAAAACTCCACTTGGTGAATATCTGAATCCCACTTTGCAAACTCATGATTCTTGCCAATGTACTCTCGTACGTAAACAAGTTCATGTACTTCCACTTCTTCCCCAAGCTCTTCCAAACACTCTCTCTTCACCGCATCTTTTAATTCTTCACCGTGCTCTTGCCCACCGCCAGGAAACAAATAAAAGAGGCCAAACTCATCCTTGTTTTTCGTTAATAATATTTTTTCATTGCGAATGATGACTGCTTTTGCAGAATTTCGAATTGGCTTCATATAACCTCCTGTGATCTCAAGGGCGATTCAGACGCATGACGCTTTCTAACATGTTGAGGACGGTGCGATTGCGGCAACAGCCTCGATTTCCACCAATTGGTTCGGGTACCCTAATACGGTTACTCCAGACAAGGTGCTTGGGACGTCATGTTCTCCAAACTGATCTCGGATGATTCTCCAGGCTGTTACCAAGTCTTCGCGGTTTTGTGACGCTACGAGAACCCTTGTGTATACAACGTCTTTCAGAGAGGCACCACTTTCCTTCAATGCTTCTTTTAGATTCTCCATACAAAGTCCAGCCTGCAGCGCAATATCATTTGGATAAGGTACTTGTCGATCTTTATCAAGCGGACAAGCTCCGGCCAAAAAGAGTATATCCATCCCCGCAGGCACCAAGCAAGCATAAGCATAATCAACGGAAGCCATATTCGTCGAATGAATGAGTGATATTTTTTTGTTCATTTGTTCCCCCACTTTACGGATTTGTTTCCATTTGAATCAAGACGGAACATAAGTGAATCGCACGGTTGCACAATATCCACATTTTCCCATACTATCACATTTTTTTGAAAACAGCATCACGATCGGGTAAAACAGATTCTGTTTCCATTCTCAAGCGCCGCCTCAACGTGAATCGGATGAATCCTCGCAGGTCTGTCGGTCGGGAACCAGTGTCTCCGTTCCTTCACGAGCACAAAAACCCCTTCCCGATCCCCATAAAAACGGAACGTATCGGATTCGCTGGCGAATTCGTTGGCAAATGAGTCGTCTAGCCTTTGTGCCAGCTTGTGAACATCATCGCTGGGCATCCCGACTTCTTGTATGGCCAGCCACTCCTGCGATGATTCCTTTGGAAAGGATAGCACTTCGAGGATATTCCTCTCGGGATCTTCGAAATAAATCTGGCGTCCCTTCCACATATTCGAATGCAGCACGAGCTCACCGCTTGAATCTGGCAGTAGCGCAGCTCGTCCCATGATGCGTTGCAAGAAGGCATCAAATCCTGATTCCGTAATCGCAAACGCGAAATGATAAAAAACCGGCTCGGTCGTTTCTGCAAAAGAAAGCAAGGACTGCCCCACTTCCACGGTAAATGAATCAGCATTTTCTTCTTTCAGAGGAAACCTCATCACTTCGGTATAAAATGATTTCATCTCCTCCAGCTTGCTGGTGACAAATGTGACCTTTTCGATTTTCACGTGACCTTCCCCCTCACACCAATCTGGTAGCATACGGTAAGCTTACCCTATAATTAATATTTATGAAACAAAAATGTTTATTAAATAACAACAAAAAACTGTCAGCCTCCTGTTTTTCGCTGACAGTTTCTACTGACATTAACCACCCAGCTTGCGAATCTGACTCCACAGCCAGTTCAGCACGACTGCACCGATCAATCCGGCAACGACGTTGAAGCCGGCGACCATCCACCACCAGTCTCCCAACAGATAATCTCCCAACCAGCTGCCGACCAGTGTAGCGAGTAATGATAACCACCATCCACTAGAGGACCCTTTGCTTGCCAGCTGACCCATCACCCACCACACTACGACACCTACTACAGCCCAGACGACCCAGAACATCATCGAGCACTTCCTTTCGCATGATGATAACGATTTCATTATTGCTGCCACAGGCTTCTTCTGTTCTCTCCCTGCTTGTTACCATCCTATGTTGGCCGAGCAAAAGTGTTCCGGCACATATGCCCGTTCCGAACGAGAGCCGCCCGCACTCCTTAAGGTTTTCAGCGAAAGAATCTTCTGTTACATTCAAGCTAGGAAAAATTGATCGCTCGAAAGGAGACTGCGCGATGAACACACCCTTTGGTACATGTCTGTCCTCCCTCACGGAGTTTGAAGAGCTGCGTCAGCAAAGCGGAGGCAGTCCAAGCAAGGTCGCTGCCGGAAAAGTGATCCATCATCTCGATAGGCATTGCCGCAGCTTTATTGCCCAATCGCCTTTTCTAACGATGGCCACCGCAGATGCCAACGGCTTGTGCGATGTCTCGCCACGAGGCGATGCTCCCGGCTTCGTCCATATACTCGACGACAAGCATCTGCTCATCCCGGAACGGCCGGGGAACCGCCGGATGGATTCCGTTCAGAACATTTTGTCCAATCCGCATGTCGGCCTGATCTTTTTCATTCCAGGTTTGCAGGAAACGCTTCGCATCAACGGCAAAGCTTGTGTCACACGCGACCAGCAGCTGCTTGGCGAGCTTTCGGTTCAGGGAAAAGTGCCGCTGTTCGGCATCGGGGTTGAAGTGGAGGAAATCTTCATCCATTGTGCCAAGGCGTTCTTGCGCTCTGGGCTGTGGGCACCGGAAACGTGGCCAGCTAAGGAGGATTTGCCGTCTGCGGCCAAAATCCTTGCTGATCATGTCAAGCTGCCTGCACTATCGGAAGAAAACATTGCGACTCAATTGGCGGAAAGCTATCAAACAAGGCTGTATTAATGAGGCATGTCGTCGATGCATGGGAAAAGACGCAGGAACCCATTTCTCCTGCGTCTTTTCCTTCTTATTTTCGATCAACCGGTGGAATCAGCTGTGTCGACACGCCGACCCGGTTCCATGCAAAAAAACTGCCCGCTTCGGGGCAGTTTTTTCCTCAGGTGACACAACTCCATTCTTCTTGTCAGCTGGCAAACGTTCTCGGCTCATCGCCGCAAAACACAGTCTGCCTTGTCACCATCTTGAATGACGCACAATCCTTTTCGGTCTTACACCACGTTATTGCTCATCTGCCATATATTGACTCAATGTATTCGTGAACATACATCTTCCGGTAACTCGGTGATGATTCAAGTATATCTTTTGAAAACCAAAACAACGAAAGCCCTTCCTCTCTTCCATCCTTGCGGCTCCGATGACCGCGCCAGTGAATCGGATTGCAAAAGAAAAGGATCGTCCCATTCAAATATCAATTAATCATATCACACATCATTATATTTGGCAAAGTTTTTGGCGAAGCTGACGAAAGCGCGATCCGAAAAATCAGTTTTTGATGAAACGAAAGTCAGCTTCATCCGTAAACAATCGTAAGACCATTCGCAAGGGAGTGTGCAGTATGCTGAAAAAACTGTTCCAAAGCCTGATGGGCCATCGCTCTTCCTCGCATCATTATCGCAAGTACAGCAGCAGTGATGTCAAGTACAGCAAATCGCATCAACCGCACAACGGTTATGGCCATTCCCACTACGGCCACTCGCACTATAAAAAGAAGCATTCCAGCCGCAGCTTTTTTAGCAGCTAAGCTCCTGTAAGCTACCGTCCCCGGCAGGATCCGTGTAACAGCCCGTCACCTCGCTTCCGAGCGGTGACGGGCTATTTTTTCTGCAGAACCGCTTACTTCTCATCGACGTTGATAAACGGCATTGCTCCACCTGTGACATTCGGCATTTTGCCATCCCATTTGCGAATCGCCTCCAGCTGCGCCTCGATTTTTCGCAGCTGGATCAGCTCGGGAGTAACCTCCTGCTTCTGCAAACGGAGCGCTTCCGCCTGGGCCTGCGCCTTCGTAATCTCCTGCTCCTTCTCGATCTTGATCCGCTCGAGATCAAGCTTCGACTTGAGCGCCTGCTGCTCCGCCACCTGCTTCGCCTCAATCGCCCGATTGTACTCCTCGCTAAAAGCAAACTCGCGAATGTTGATTTCGTCCAGCATGATATGGTAAGCAGACAGCTTCTGGTTCAACGCTTCCTTCACCTTCGCGCTTACCTCGGAACGCTTGGAGATCAATTCCTCTGCCGTATATTGGGCGGTCACAGCCTTCAGCGATTCGGCCACGGCCGGATCGACGATACGCGTGCCGTAGTCAATGCCCACCTGTTGATACAACTTGTTCACGCTCGTTGCGTCGAGATGATGGTTGACGGCGATCGTGGTCGATACCGTTTGCAAATCGCGCGAGGCCGAGGTTTGGCTGCTCTCCGATTTTTGCACCCGCACTTCCATCGGAACAACTGTCTGCACAAACGGAATTTTGAAATTCAATCCCTCGTCAAACACCCGATCCTGCACAGCACCGAGTTGCAGAACGACGCCCCGATGCCCTGCTTCAATGATCGTAAACGATTGAAAGACAAGCAGCGCCACTATTGCGACTGCCAGAATTACGGTAAAGATTTTGCCACCGCCAAATTTCGGATATAGCTTGGTTACGTTTTTTTCCAAGTCGCTCTCTCCTCCCATTTGCGCATGTGCGATTGTGTTGAAAAGCACGCAATGCTACTCTCCCCGTCAACAAAAATCGCCTATGACAACGTCTGAACCGTCGCTTGTGGCGTTGTTCGTTTCGCTTCGGCTGACATGGATATTCCCGCTTCCCCCTGTTGGAGCTGATACATCTGATGATACCTGCCCCCTTGCTTCATCAGTGCCTCATGATCACCACGCTCGACAATTTCGCCGCGATCGAGGACAAGGATCAGGTCGGCATTTTTGATCGTCGAGAGCCTGTGCGCGATAATAAACGTCGTGCGCCCTTTTTTTACGACCTCCAGCGCTTCCTGTATGATCGCTTCCGTCTCCGTATCAATATTGGAGGTCGCTTCATCCAAAATCAATATCGCCGGGTCGAAGGCAAGCGCACGCGCAAACGAAATGAGCTGTCGCTGCCCGGCGGACAATGTGCTCCCTTTTTCAATGACGCGCTCATCGATTCCGTTGGGCAAGTGCTTCAGCAGCCGATCGGCACCGATGTCACTGAGCACCTGCTCCACACGCTCGCGGGTAATCCCCGGATCTCCCAGCGATACATTGGAGGCGATTGTCCCCGTGAAAAGAAACGGGTCCTGCAAAACGATCCCCATGTGCTCCCGCATTGTCTGGCGCGGCAGCTCGCGCAAATCGATCCCGTCAATCGTAATCTTGCCCCGGCTGACATCATAAAAGCGGAACATCAGGTTCAAGATCGAGCTTTTGCCTGAACCCGTATGCCCGACAAGCGCGACCGTCTGCCCCTGCTGTGCTTCGAAGGAAATTCCCTTTAATACGTACTGTTCTTCCGTGTAGGCAAACCAGACATCCTCGAACTTCACCCTGCCCCCGTACCGTTCCATCCGTTCATCCGCCACATCCTCGCCCGCTTCATCCAACAGAACGAAAACACGCTCTGCTGAGACAAGCGCCGTCTCCAGATTGGGGAGCTGATTGACGATATTGACAATCGGTTGGAACAACCGGTTCAAATAGTCGACGAATGCGTACAAAATCCCAAGGCTGATCGCCCCATCCACGCCCGAAATGGAGATGCCGCCGAAATACCAGATCATGGTCACAAAAGCGATATTCCGGATCACGCCGACCAGATTATGGCCGGTCAACGAGTTCAGGCTCAAC
>JBLNEJ010000481.1:0-30625 GCA_050262535.1 Clostridia bacterium | reverse complement strand
GACGCTTTCGACATTGCCGATCATGGCGTTCTTCCTCGTCCTGCAACGCCAGTTCATCTCCGGCTTGCTGGGCGGTTCTGTGAAGGGATAGAAAGGAAAGGAGGAGAGATTTTTATGCTGGCAGCAGAGAGGCACAGCATTATTTTGGACCAGTTGAAAAAACACAAAACCGTTACCGTTTCCGATCTCAGTCACATTCTCGAAGTCTCCGAGGTGACGATTCGCAAGGATTTGATCAAGCTGGAAAATGAAGGACACCTTTCACGCATTCACGGTGGCGCGACAACGACCAACTTTTTGCCGATGGAGCGCAGCTTTACCGAGAAGCTGGAGCAGCGGATGGAGGAGAAGCAGGCGATTGCCCGTCAGGCGCTCAAGCATATTCATCAGGGTGACACGATTATGTTAGGAGTAGGGACGACGACGATGGAGCTGGCGAAGCTGCTCAAGCCGGTGAACGATTTGACGATCGTTACGAATGCGGTCAACATTGCGATGGAGCTGAACACGCACGGCAACCACAACGTCATTCTGGTCGGCGGCGAAATGCGGCTGAAATCATACGCGCTGGTGGGGGCGGTGGCGGAGGACAGCCTGAAAAAGCTGTCGGTCTTCAAATGCTTCCTCGGAACGGACGGGATTCATCTCGACAACGGAATCACGACGCTTGCCCTCGCAGAAGGAAAAATCAACCGCGTCATGATGGAGCGCTCACGCAAGGTGTACATTTTGGCTGACCATACGAAGTTTGGCGAGACGTATTTGACCCGATTTGCTGATTTGGCCGATGTGGACCGGATTATTACGGATCGGCTGGATGAGGAGACGTACAACAAGTTTGTGGACCAAGGGGTTAACATCGAGGTTGCGTCGGGCAGCCCGCAATGAGGAGAGAAATGGGGTAGGAAGATATGCCATTGGTTTCATCAACAGGAATGCTGACGCAGGCACGCCGGGAGGGCTATTGTATCGGCGCATTCAACGTGCATACGCTGGAGATGCTGCAAGCCGTGGTGGAAGCGGCGGAGGAAGCGAAAGCCCCGTTGATTCTGCAATCGACGGTCGGAACGATCAAGCATCTGGGGATCTCCTACATGGCTGCTATGGCCAAGGTGGCGGCCGAATCAGCCAGCGTGCCGATCGCGCTGCATCTCGATCACAGCCATGACTATGAGCTGATCGAGCAGTGCATCAAGGCAGGATATACGTCTGTCATGATCGATGCCTCGATGCACCCGTTTGCGGAAAACGTGGAGCGGACGCGGCGGGTCGTCGAGCTGGCCGAGCGCTACGGCGTCAATGTAGAAGCCGAGCTGGGCAAGGTTGGCGGCGTGGAGGACGATTTGTCCGTTGCTGACGCCGATGCCACGCTTGCAGACCCGGCGGAATGCGAGGAGTTCGTCCGGCTGACAGGCGTTCATACGCTGGCTCCGGCAATCGGTACAGCTCACGGGATGTACAAGGGAGTGCCGAAGCTTGATTTTGCCCGCATCGAAGCGATCTCCAAGGGGACATCGGTGCCGCTCGTGCTGCACGGAGGTTCCGGCATCCCGGATGAACAGGTGCGAAGGGCGGCGTCGCTCGGCATGGCCAAGATGAATGTCGCAACCGAGCTGCGGATTGGCTTTTCCGATGCGATCAAGCAGGTGTTTCGGGAAAAGCCGGACGAAAACGATCCGCGCACGTATATGAAACCGGCCAAGCAGGCGGTAAAAGAAATTGCTTTGGCCAAAATGGAAATGTGTGGCTGCATCGGGAAGGCACAGAAGTAAGACAACGCATTGAAAGGGATGACAGACCATGCGCATCAATTTGGATGATCGTCATGCATTGCTTCAATTGGATACGATTCGCGCGCTGCGCGACACAGAAGAATATGACAAACAGTTTCAGGAAGGCTGGGAATTGTCCCGAACGTTTGATGTTTCCTCCATCACGCGCCCGGTGAAACATATTGTGGTGCTTGGCACAGGTGGGGGCTCGGCAGCAAGCGTAACACTGGTCAAATCGTACCTGTTTGACGAGCTAAAGGTTCCGATGCAGCTGAACCAGGGCTATACGATTCCGGCTTTTGTCGGAGAAGAGACGCTTGTGATCGTCGTTACGCACTCCGGGAATACCGAGGAAATCATCGCTGGCTATGAGGCGGCGATTGAGTCGGGGGCGCAAATTGCCGTGATCACGGCAGGGGGCACCGTGCTTGAGATGGCACAAAAGCATGGGCATGCCCATCTGCTTGTACCGGGCGGCATGATGCCGCGCATTGCGCTCGGCTACATTTTTCTCCCGATCATCAGCCTTCTGACCAAGCTCAGGCTGGCTGGCGACAAAGGGGCTGATGTGGCAGAGACGATTGCGCAATTTGCTCGGCTGAAGGATCAGTATGGCTCACACGTTGCGACCGCAGACAATATGGCGAAGCAGATTGCCACCGAAATGGACGGCTTGACGCCTGTAATCTACGGGACGCTTCCCTTCTTTGATGCTCCGGCATGGCGCTGGAAAAACCAGCTGGGGGAAAACGGCAAGGTGATGGCGTTCTGGAATGCGATTCCAAGCTTGCACCATGATGAGGCTGTCGGCTGGGACGCGCCTGCCGCGATGCTGAAGGGCTATCATTTTACATTGCTGCGGGATTGCGAGGACAGTGAAAAAACAGCGAAGCGGGTCAGCATCAGCGCGGATATTTTGCGCGAGCGCGCCGGGGCTGTGCGGGTCGTGCAATCGGAAGGCAGCTCCCGGATGGCACGGCTGTTCTCGATCGTCTATCTTGCTGATTTCGTCTCGCTCTATACGGCGCTCATTCGCGGGATCGATCCGACTCCGGTCGAGGTCATCAATCTGTTCAAGAGCAAGATGGGGCAACCGCTCGTGTCGGTGCAGGTGCGTCCATGATCGTCACGGTCACGTTGAACCCGGCGATTGATAAAACATATGTGCTGCCCCGATTCGAGGCTGGTATGCTGCATCGGCCGCAGGAGATGCTGAGCATGCCGGGGGGAAAAGGGATCAATGTGGCACGGGTGGCACGCACGCTGGGGGCGAACGTTGCCGCCACCGGCTTTGTAGCAGGCTACAATGGCCACTATATTGCCAATGAGTGTGCTAAGCAGGGCATTTCCCCTTCCTTTTGCGAAACGGATGGGGAGTCGCGGATTTGCATGACGTTTCTCGATCAGAGTAGCGGGGCGGTGACGGAGGTTCTGGAAGCTGGCCCTGTCATTTCCCAGCGGGCGTACGACCGATTCGTCGTGTTGCTGCGGCAACTGGCGAGCAAAGCGCGTTTTGTCATCTTTTCGGGCAGCCTGCCGCCGGGCTTGCCCGTCGATGTATATCGGGAGCTGTTGACCGAGGTGCGGGCTGCCGGAGCTGCTCCGGTTCTTGATACGAGCGGCGCTGCGCTGCTTTCGGCATTGAGCGCGCGTCCATTTTTGATCAAGCCGAATCAGCCGGAGGCAGAGGCGCTGCTCGGCTATCGGCTCGATGATTTCGCCGCGAAACGCCAGGCGATTTCCGATCTGCTGGACATGGGAGCAGAGCGGGTGTTGCTTTCACTGGGGGAAAAAGGCGCGCTGTTTGGCGATGGAACGAAGCTGTATCAACTGCCGGTGCTGTCGTTGCCGCGACTGGTCAATCCGGTTGGCTGCGGCGATTCACTGCTGGCTGGAATTATCACCGGACTTTTGCGCGGGGATGAGTGGCCTGATGCAGCCCGCTTGGGCATGGCGAGCGCGGCGGCCAATGCGCTGTCGCTCGGTGCCGGGAGCATCCGGCCTGAGGATGTAGAGGCATTTCTGGCTCAGGCGGTTTGCGCCGTGCTGGAGTAAAGGAGGTGCACCTGTTGAAATACGTGATCGGCTTGGACGTGGGCGGCACAACAATGAAGGCTGCGGTGATGGATGAGACGGGTGCGATCTATGCGCGCGGAGCAAGGGAGACGGGTGCGCTGGGGAAACCCGCGATCATTTTTGAACGGATCGTGTCGCTGATTGAAGAACTGCGGCAGGCGGTTCCCTTTTCCATCGAAGCGGTGGGGATTGGCATCCCTGGGCCGTTTGATCCACAGCGTGGGATTTCCGTCCAGTCGCCGAATTTGAACTGGAAGCATGTGGACGTGCGAACACCGCTTTTGGCCGCGATTGATTTGCCGCTCTATTTTGATAACGACCTGCGTACCGCAACGCTGGGAGAAGCGACGTTTGGAGCGGGCCGGGGCGTATCGGACCTGATTTTTGCCCCGCTTGGCACCGGCTTTGGCGCAGGAATATACAGCCATGGCAAGCTGCTTTTGGGGGCGAACGGATTTTCCGGGGAGATCGGCCATGTCAACGTTCCAGGCAATCCGGCACACTGTAACTGCGGCAACATCGGCTGCGTCGAGACGATTGCGTCTGCAACCGGGATCGCCCGACTGGCCCGGGAAGCGTTGGAGAGCAAGCTGAAGCAGGAAGGCGATGCATGCGTGAATCGCCCACTTTATCAGCTTGCCGATGGAAAACCGGAGAACATCACCGCCCTGCTCGTGGCAGAAGCGGTCAGACAGGGAGACGCCATAGCCAGCATGGCATGGGGAACAGCGTGCGAGGTGATCGGCTGGTCGCTTGCACTCATGATCAATTTGTTTGGGCCAACAAAAGTCATTCTCGGCGGAGGCGTCTGCCGGGCAGGCGAGCTGCTGCTTGCACCTGTACGAAAAAGCGCGGAGCGGCACACGATGGATGCATTGCGAAAACAGGTGGACATTGCGATTGCCTCGCTCGGATCGGATTCAGGCATCCTCGGAGCAGGAGCGCTTGCCTTGCGCAGTCACCTGCCAAATCGAGAAGAAGGAGTCATGCGTAATGGTCTTGCAAAACACTAGGTACGATTGGGAAAATCATCAACTCCTGCAGCGAAATCGCTTGCCGGGGCGCACCTACTTTCTTTCTTATCCGGACCGAATATCGGCGCTTACCTATGAGCGGGGCACCACGCCATGGTTTCGACTTTTGAATGGAACGTGGTCATTTTGCCATGCGCCTTCGCCACTGGAAGCACCACCCGGATTTTTTGCCGAAACGTTCGATGATTCGCTCTGGGATTGCGTTCAGGTGCCGCACATGTGGCAGCTTGACGGATATGGTCGCCCGCACTACACCGATGTCGATTATCCGTTTCCTGCCGATCCGCCGCTCGTCCCTTCGGATAATCCGACCGGCTCCTATCGCCGTACATTTTCCATTCCGGCAGAGTGGGATCGCATGCAGGTGGTGCTGCGCTTCGAGGGAGTGGACAGTGCTTATCATGTATGGGTGAACGGTCAGGAGGTTGGATACAGTCAGGGAAGCCGCCTGCCCTCCGAATTCGATATTACCCCCTATATCCGGCTGGGTGAAAATGTGCTCGCGGTTCGCGTCTATCAGTGGTCGGATGGCACGTATCTGGAGGATCAGGACATGTGGTGGCTCTCGGGCATTTTCCGCGACGTATCGCTGTTTGCCAAACCGTCTGTCCATGTGCGCGATTTCACCGTTCGCACCGAGTTGGACGAGCGGTACGAGGATGCCGTATTGCGGGTGAGCACGGCTGTATCTGCTTATGGAGCGGCAGCGAATGGCACGCAACCTTTTGCAATACGATATGATTTGCTTGATCATGCTGGTGCACCGGTTGTCGTGGAGGTTACCGAGCGCTTGCCTGTCGGTCGTTCGACGGGCGAGATGACGTTTGAAGCGGATATTGCCGTCCCGAACCCGCAAAAATGGTCGGCGGAGCAGCCGTATTTGTACCAGCTGCTGATCTCGTTGCAGGATGAGCAAGGCAGTGTGATGGAAGTCATCCCGTACAAGGTCGGTTTCCGTTCGATTGAATTGAAAAACGGTCAGTTCCTTGTAAATGGTGTACCGATTTTGCTAAAAGGCGTGAATCGCCACGATCATCACCCGGATCTCGGACGGATTTGTCCATTTGATTTTATGAAGCAGGACGTCGTGCTAATGAAGCAGCACAACATTAACGCGGTGCGCACCTCCCACTATCCGAATGACCCGCGTTTTTATGATCTGTGCGACGAGTACGGCCTGTATGTGATGGATGAAGCTGACCTGGAAACCCACGGCTTCGAGAAGCTGGGCTGCTACAATCGGTTGAGCAACGATCCCGAGTGGCAGGCAGCATATGTTGATCGTGTGCAACGGATGGTGGAGCGGGACAAAAACCATCCGTCCATCATCATGTGGTCGATGGGCAATGAGTCCGGTTACGGCTGCAATTTTGAAGCGATGGCCGCTTGGTGCAAGGAGGCCGATCCGACCCGGCTGGTGCATTATGAGGAAGACCGGGAAGGCAAATTTTGCGATATATACAGCACGATGTACTCCTCACAGGAGAAAATGGCCGAGTTCGGCGCCATGGAGCATCTGGATCGGCCGCACATTCTGTGTGAGTATGGACACGCGATGGGCAACGGACCTGGAGGATTGAAAGAATATTCCGATGTATTTGACCGGTACAGACGCTTGCAGGGCGGCTTCATTTGGGAGTGGATCGACCACGGCATCCGCCACAGGTTGTCGGACGGCCGCGAGCATTACCGGTATGGCGGCGACTACGGCGATTTTCCGAACAACGGCAACTTCTGCATCGACGGGTTGATTATGCCAGATCGGACACCATCACCCGGGCTTATTGAATACAAGAAAATCATCGAGCCGGTGCGTGTTGAAGCGGTCGATCTGGAGCGCGGGCTCGTGCGGATCAGCAATCGCTACGATTTCGTATCGCTTGGTCACCTGCATTGCAGATGGACGGTACAGGCAGATGGGCGAATGCTGCAAAAAGGCTCGCTTGCCGTTGGCGATGTTGCGGCTGGTGAAAGCGGATTGTTTACGATTCCGTGTGCACTTCCTGCGATCCCGGAGCCGTACACCGATTATTGGCTCAATCTCTCGTTTACACTGGCGGAGGATACGCTCTGGGCAGGGTATGGGCATGAACTGGCATGGGCGCAGTTTTTGCTGCCGGTGAAAGCAGCGGAAGCGGCTGGCCAGAACGCGCAATCTTCCGGTGCGTCTGCCAGGATGACCGGACCGCTTGCATACGATGAGACACAGAGCACCATCACCGTACGTGGAGAAGAATTCTCGCTTTCCTTCAACAAGCGGAAGGCCACCCTCGAATCTTGGCGATTTGCAGGCAAGGAGCTGTTGCGCCAAGGTCCCAAGCTGAACTTCTGGCGCGCGCCGATCGATAACGATATGTATGTGGTCAAGGAGTATGAAAAAGCATTTCTGCACATGCTGCAGGAACGCATTGCCGAAGTGTCGGGGGAGCAGGTGGACGAATCGACGGTTCAAATCCGCTGCAGCGTGGGAATAGCTCCGCCTGTTTGGGACTGGAAGCTTGCATGCAGCTATTTGTACACAATCAGCGGAAACGGTGAGGTCAGCATTGAAGTAGAGGGCATCCCGCATGGTAAAGTACCTGATTCTCTGCCGCGCATCGGCCTTACGATGCATCTTGCCCGTGAGTTGGAGCATGTGAACTGGTATGGGCGAGGTCCGGGGGAAAGCTATGTGGACAGCAAGCTTGCCAACCGCTTCGGGCTGTATGCCAGCACGGTCGATCAGCTGTTCACCAACTATGTGTATCCACAGGAAAACGGCAACCGTGCCGATGTAAAATGGGTATCGATCAACGACCTTCGCGGCATCGGCCTGATTGCTGCCGGGACACCAAGCATGGAATTCAGCGCGCACCGCTATACAGCAGCCGATTTGCAGCAAGCGCAGCATACCACCGATCTGGTGCCGCGGGATTTCGTCGTCTGGAATCTCGATTACCGGCAAAACGGGCTTGGCTCGAACAGCTGCGGACCTGCGCAGCTTCCGCAGTATACGCTAAAGCCGGAGGCGTTTCGGTTCCGGTTTGTGATGAAGGCGTTTGATCAGAACAGCATATCTCCTCTTGGTGCGGGCAAGGGGATCTTGGGAAGCCTGACTCAATAGAGTCGGGCTTTTTTCAGTGACGGGCTGAGGTTGAGGGGAGAAGCAGGTTTCCGATCTGCGCCCCTGATATATCTAAAGATATCCCCAGCGAAGCATCAAGCTGGTCGAGGAAAAGGAAGCCCCGAGGTTTTCTCCCTTTTCCTTCCCCCACTCCAGCACGATCGCCACCCCTCTTTTGTAAAGATTTCATGAATTCACGAAAATACGCTCACATTTGCATATATAATAGAAAAACCAACAAAAACCACAAAAATATAAGGAAATACCCGTTTCTGCACGAGGCGTTTACGGCTGGTAGAAACGGGTCAGCGATGAGAAACAATGGAGGTTGGCGGAAAATGAAAGTGGATTATCACGTACATTTGGAGGAAGGACCGTATTCGTTGCGCTGGTGGCAGCGGACAGCAGAAGCGCTGCTTTCGTTTGATCCAATCGATGAGCAAGCGCATTCCCGGGCATGGATGGAGTCAATCGTGCAACGAATGGGCAAGCGGGTTGCCAAAGGAGCCTATTCACAGGAGTGGCTCGATCTGTACCGCAGGCGGGCAAAGGAGCTGCGCTTGCAGCAGGTCGGAATTGTCGACCATCTGTATCGCTTCAAGGAGTATAAAGCGTACTTTGAAACGCATTTGCATGTGGCTGACGATCAGCTGGGACGATTGCAGAGAGTTTGGCTGGAGCAGGTATGCACCGAATCGATCGATGAGTTCGTCGCATTTATACAGGAGCAGAAGAACGTTTGGGCAGCAGATGGCATCAGTCTGCGTCTTGGCATCGAAGCCGACTTTTTCCCACAAGGGGAAGAGGTGCTGCGTCCACTGGTTGAAAACTACCCGTGGGACCACGTGATCGGTTCGATTCATTATGTGGATGGATGGGGCTTTGACAATCCCGACACACGGGAGCGCTTCGATCAGGAAGATTTGGGGGAGCTGTACCGGAAAGGATTTTTGCTTGTGGAGCAAGCGATTTCATCCGGATTGTTTGACATCATTGCCCACATGGATAACCTCAAAGTATTTGGACATCGCTTGTCTGCTGGGGAAATGCTGCCGCATTACCGACGCATTGCCGCACTGCTGCAGGCACACGATACGGCGACGGAGATCAACACGGGCTTGTACTATCGCTATCCGGTCAAGGAAATGTGTCCGGCCTTCGATTTTCTGCAAATAGTATGCGAGCATGGCGTGCCGATTACCACGTCATCCGATTCTCATTTTCCTGATCATGTGGGCAGTTATTTGGACGAGGCGCGAGAATTGCTGAAGCAGGCGGGGTATGGGGAACTTGCGACGTTTGAGGGACGGAAGCGGAAGCTGGTTTCTTTGGACTAAAGGAGAGACGCATGCGCTCTCCCTGCTGACGTAAAACATTCTCACCAAGTTGATGTTCCGCCAAAAGGTTAGCAGGCGGCTTAGAATCAGACTCCGGTTAGCATGAAAAAGGAATAGGAACCACTCGGCTCCTATTCCTTTTGTCTGTGGATCACCGATTGTCCTTCTCCAACCGTAACTCCATTAACTCCGCGGCGCCTTTGATAATGCGAATCAGCTCTTTTACTTCGTCTTGACTCATTTCATTCAATGTATCCGTCATGCGGCGAGCACGGGCACGATACAGTTCGGCGATCAGCTCGCGCCCCCGCGCTGTAATTGAAATGAGAACCGTTCGCCGATCCTCCTGCATGCGCTCCCGTGCGATGGCATCCATCTGTTCCAGGCTGTCGCAGATTTGCGTAATCGCGCTGGAGGTAAGTCCGACAACCTTGGCCAGATCGGAGGCGCGCTGACTTCCCTTCGTGCGGAGATAATGCAGGACAAATGCTTGTGAGGCGGTCAGCCCCACTTCCCGGGCGATGCCCTCGTTATCAATCAGGCGCGGCAGGCGCTCGACAAGATCAAAATAGCTTTGGACCAAATCCGTTAAGTTATGCAGCGTGCTCACCTTCCAAACGTTGTTTTGCGATCAAGAATCAATAGGCGGTCCAGCCGGCATCCGCCGTAATGACCGTACCGTTGATAAAGCTGGAATCATCGGAGGCGAGGAACAGCGCCAGGCGGGCGATTTCGATCGGCTCTGCGGAACGAATATTGCTGCCCATTCCTGTACTCATCCGCTCCATGCCAAAAGCGTTGAACGAAGCACCGCTCGTAATATTGGTATTGACGCCGCCGGGAGCAATTGCGTTGCAGCGAATGCCTTTCGGGCCGTATTGGAAGCCGATGTTTTTCGTCAATCCGACAACACCGTGCTTGCTTGCCGTATAGACGGTTCCGGCGCGTGAGCCGTACAAGCCGCCGATGGAAGCCGTGTTGATGATGACGCCTCCGCCTTGCTCAATCATGATCGGCACCGCTTTGCGGCATGCACGAAACGGACCTGTCAGGTTGACGGCGATGACGCGCTCCCACAAATCATCGGAGATATCCGCAACGGGGGTGAAGTTGTCCATAATGCCCGCATTGTTGACCAGAATGTCAAGCGAGCCATAGGTGCCAACCGCCGTATCGATCATGTTTTGCACGTCTTCTTCCTTTGCCACGTTGGCAACGACTCCCGTGGCTGTGCCTCCTGCTTCGGCAATTTCGGAAACAACAGCATTCACCTTGTCCTCATTCAGGTCAGCAACGACAACCTTTGCCCCTTCCTGTGCGAACAGCACGGCCATCTCTTTGCCCATCCCCGAAGCAGCACCTGTAATCACAGCAACCTTATTGGCTAATTTCATTGAATACCCCTCCTGCTTGTTTCTAGTATTTGCATTACCTTGCAACCAATCCGCCATCAATCACCAATTCTGTGCCTGTCACGAAGCTGGATTCATCAGAAGCCAGATACAGTACCCCTGTGGCGACATCTTTTGGTACACCCAATCGCGGTAGCGGGGTGCTCTGCTCGAACGCTTCGCGCCATTGCTTTTGCCGCAACAATTCGTCGGTCATCGGCGTTTCGATAATGCCCGGATAGACGGAATTGACACGAATATGGAACGGCGCGAATTCCATGGCCGCGGCCTTGCTCATCGCCCGGATTGCCCCTTTTGAAGCAGTGTAGGGATTCAAGCCCATGCCGACCAGGCTAACGATGGAGGCAATATTGACAATGGAGCCGCCGCCCGCCTTTTTCATTTCCGGCAGAACTGCCCGCATCCCGATAAACTGGCTCCAGGCATTGATATTCATGACGTTTGACCATTGCGCAAATGTAATCGAGTCCAATGAAGCGTTGATGGAAATACCTGCGTTGTTAATCAGGATATGAACGACTCCAAACCGATCCGCAGCAGCGGATACCACACGCGTCCAATCCTCCTCTGACGATACATCGTGGCGAACCGCCAACGCGACGTCCCCGTAAATGTCTGTGATGTGATTGACTACCTCATGCAGCTTGGTTTCCTGAACGTCCGTCGCAACAACCTTTGCTCCCTCTTTGGCAAACAAGAGCGCTTCTTCCGCGCCTTGGCCCATGGCAGCACCTGTGACAATGGCAACTTTTCCATCTAAACGTCCCATCAGTACCCTCCCTACAACGAAATGTTTAATCAATATAATATTAAATAACTTTAACAAAAACATCAACGAAAGCTTGGCCCGCCAAATGAATTCCAATGAAAAAAAGGAAAAAACATAACCTTAACAGCCCGTTTATATTGGCTTAATAAACCAGAATTATAGTGAAACCTGTAAGAACCAACTAAAGCCACATAAAACACGTATAAAAAAGGAGAATGAACTCATGAACAAATGGTTACGTCCATTCCTCGCTTCTGCATTGCTCGCGACTTTTCTGACAGGCTGTGGTCAAGGGCAGCAAGCTGCACCATCCGCAGCACCTGCAAACGGCGCTACCCCGGAAGCACAACCGGCTGCAGAGGCAAGCACTCCTGCTGAGCTTACTGTGTATACCGCTCTTGAAGATGACCAAATCAAAACGTACCTCGAATCGTTCAAACAAGCGAATCCGAACATCAAGCTCAATATCGTCCGCGATTCGACCGGTGTCATCACCGCCAAGCTGCTGGCGGAAAAAGACAATCCGCAGGCAGACGTCGTTTGGGGCGTAGCTGCAACAAGCCTGCTGGTGCTTGACCAGAACAGCATGCTCGAAGGCTATTCGCCAAAAGGCATCGAGCGAATCGCAACGGAATTCAAGGATACCCAAGAGCCTGCTCACTGGGTCGGCATCGATGCGTTCGAGACTGCATTTGTCGTCAACACCGTTGAATTAGGTAAGAAAAACCTGCCTGTACCGCAATCGTATGAAGATTTGACCAAACCGGAATACAAAGGGATGATCGTCATGCCGAATCCGTCCTCCTCGGGTACGGGCTTCCTGACCGTCAACGGTTTGCAGCAGCTGAAAGGGGAGCAGGAAGGCTGGAGCTACCTTGACAAGCTGCATGAAAACATCGCGCTGTACACGCACTCCGGTTCCAAGCCTGCCAAAATGGCGGCAGCGGGCGAATATCCAATCGGCATTTCCTTTGGTTACCGTGGCATTACCGAGAAAAAGAAAGGCGCACCGGTTGAAGTCGTTTTCCCGAAAGAAGGCTCCGGCTGGGACGTGGAAGCCAATGCCCTGATGAAAAAAGCAACGATCAAGCCAGAAGCGAAAGTGTTCCTCGACTGGGCAATCTCTGATGAAGTCATGAAGGAATACAACAAAAACTTTGCGATTATCTCTGTGAAACAAGACGGCAACGTGATTCCGGAAGGCTATACGAAAAATCCACTGGAGCAGCTGATCAAGCTCGACCTGAACAAAGCGGCGCAAACTCGCGACCAGGTGCTGCAAGAGTGGGACAAACGCTACAACGCCAAATCCGAGCCGAAAAAATAATGGTTTCCCAACAAGCCGCTGAACGAAAGAAAGGGGATGTGAACGAATGAGCAACCAGGCGTATCTTTCCATACAAAACGTTTCCAAACAGTTCGGCAAATTCAGCGCCCTGCAAAACGTGAGCATCGAAATCGAGAAAAACGAGTTCGTCTGCCTGCTTGGCCCAAGCGGCTGCGGCAAAACGACCTTGCTGCGCATTTTGGCAGGCTTGGAGCAACCCAGCAGCGGCAAGCTGCTGCAGAACGGCAGAGAGATTACCTCTCTGCCGCCTGCCAAGCGCAACTTCGGGATGATGTTTCAGTCGTACGCGCTCTTTCCGAACTTGACTGCCGCTCAAAACATCGCTTATGGACTGAAGCAGAAAAAAGGGAGCAAGCAGCAGATCGAGGCGAAGGTGGAAGAGGTGTTGGACATGGTCGACCTTGCCCACGCCCGCGACAAATATCCGGCACAGCTCTCCGGCGGCCAGCAGCAACGGATCGCGCTGGCACGGGCGATCGCGCTGTCCCCTGATTTCCTGCTGCTCGATGAACCGTTGTCAGCACTTGACGCCAAGGTGCGGCTGAAGCTGCGCCGGGAAATTCGCCGATTGCATGAGCAGCTTGGCATGACGACGATCATGGTCACCCATGACCAGGATGAGGCGTTGACGATGGCCGACCGGATCGTCGTGATGAACAACGCGGAAATTGTGCAAGTCGGCAGTCCGGAAGACGTGTATGCGAAGCCGAACAGCCCGTTTGTAGCTGATTTTATCGGTGCATTCAACTTCTTCTCTGCTGATCAATTCGACGGCTTCACCCAGGACCACAGCCAAATGTACGGCATCCGCCCCGAGCATGTGCGCGTGCTGGAGAAAGACAGCGATTTTGGCCTGCAGGCGGTGGTAGCCGACATGGAATTCCGCGGTGCATTCTACCGGGTGATGCTGCAGGTGATGAACGACAGGGCCGAACTGACCAATGGCTACATGACCATTGATCTGCCGGTGGACCAATCGCATCGGCTCAAGTTGAACAAGCACAGCAAATTGTCCTTCGAGCTGCCGCTGGAAAAGCTGGTTCAGTTCGACCGCACGGCAGCAGCAAATTGACGAAGGAGCTACCACTATGGCTGTAACCAGACTTTTACTTGTAGCAATCGTTGCTGCCCTGTCCGCTTCCGTCCTTCTGCCTCTCGCCGTTCTGTTCGGCAAGGCATTCCGGAACAATGAGGGCGTCTACATCGGGCTGGACAACTTTGTTCATTACTTTGCCACGCCCTCATTGACGGAATCGCTCGGCAATACGATCTACATTTCTACCGTTACGACGGTGATTTCCGTTTTGCTCGCCTTTTTCTTTGCCTTTGCGCTGAAGCGGACGAACATTAAGGGCAAGCTGTTTTTTCAGTCGGTTGCATTGCTGCCGCTGTTCGCCCCGACGATGATGCACGGGATTGCGCTGACGTATTTGTTCGGCAACCAGGGGCTGGTCACGACAGGCTTGTTCGGCTTGCTGCCGGCAGGGCTCAAGATCGAACTGTATGGTCCGATCGGGATCATTTTGTCCGAGATCATCTACACCTTTCCGCAGGCGTATCTGATTTTGGCCGTTTCGCTGGCGATGGCAGACTACAACCTGTATGAGGCTGCGGAAACGTTGGGCGCAGGGCCGCTGCGCAAATTTTTTACCGTGACGATCCCGAACATTAAGTACGGCTTAATCAGCGCCAGCTTTGTCTGCTTCACCCTCAGCTTTACCGATTTCGGTGCACCCAAGGTGGTCGGCGGGCAGTTCAACGTGCTTGCAACCGACATTTACAAGCAGGTCATCGGTCAGCAAAACATGGCGATGGGGGCTGCGGTCGGTCTGATCCTGACCATTCCGGCAATCCTGGCGTTTGCCGTTGACCGTTTTATTGAAAAGAAGCAAAGCGCAACGATTACCGCAAAATCAAAACCATACAAGATTCAAGAAAGCTTCAAACGCGATGCTGCCTATTTTGCCTATTGCTTGCTGATTGCCTTGGCGATACTGGTTCTGCTCGGAACCGTTCTGTTCGCCGCCTTGATCAAGGTATGGCCTTATGATTTGACATTGACACTCAACCATTTTGATTTCTCCAACGTTGCGGGTGAAGGCATTGAACCGTTGTTCAACAGTGTACTCATCGCGCTGCTGACGGCTGCAATCGGCACTGTTGTCACCTTTGTGACCGCCTATGCCATCGAAAAGACCCGCCTGATGAAAGGGCTGCGCCAAATTAGCTATTTCCTGGCGATTTTGCCACTGGCACTGCCGGGCTTAGTGATCGGGCTTGCCTATGTGTTCTTTTTCAATAAACCGGACAATCCGCTTCACGTACTATATGGGACAATCTGGATTCTTGTCTTGGCCAACATTGTCCACTTCTTCTCCGTTTCGTTCATTACCGCCACCAGCGCGTTGAAAAAGCTGGACAAGGAATACGAGATGGTCTCGGAGTCGATGGGAGTGCCGTTCTACAAAACGTTTTTCCGCGTAACGGTACCGATGTCGCTTCCGGCCATTCTGGAAATCGCCGTGTACTTCTTCATCAACTCGATGGTGACGATTTCGGCAGTCGTCTTCCTGTATTCACCCGATATGAAACTGGCATCGGTTGCCATCGTCAACATGGACGATGCGGGCGATGTGGCTCCGGCAGCCGCGATGTCCATTCTGATCGTCGCCATCAACCTGGCGGCAAGAGGCTTGCTTGAAGTGTCAACTCGCTACCTCCGCAAACGGACGGAAGCATGGCAGAAGCCAACAACGTAGCGAAAACGAAAGGTGTGTAACAGCATGATCAAAGCAGTGATTTTTGACTGGGCAGGCACGACCGTAGATTACGGTTGCTTTGCGCCGCTTGCCGTCTTTTTGGAAGTGTTTCAAAAACGGGGGATTACGATCACCCACGAAGAGGCGCGTGCCCCGATGGGATTGTTGAAGCGTGATCATATCCAGGCGATCCTGCGCATGGAGCGTGTCGCCGGACTGTGGCGGGAGCGCTTTGGCAAGGAGCCTGAGGAAGCGGATGTCGATGCGCTTTACGCCGATTTTGAGCCTCTGATGTTCAGCGTTCTGCGCGACTATGCCGAACCAATCGCCGGGGTGCCGGAAATGGTCGAGGCACTGCGTGCATCCGGGATCAAGATCGGTTCGACGACCGGGTACACCGCTGACATGATGGAGATTGTTGCCGCAGAAGCGAAAAAACGCGGCTATGCGCCAGACTCGCTTGTGACGCCGACAACCGTTCCGGCAGGCCGACCTTATCCATTCATGATTTATCAAAACGCAGTCAATCTCGGTGTTCCCGCTCTGCATGAGATCGTCAAAGTGGGCGATACGACGAGCGATATCCAAGAAGGCGTCCATGCAGGTGTGTGGAGTATCGGAATCATTAAGGGCGGCAGCCAGCTCGGATTGAGTGAAGCGGAAGTAAACGAGCTCGATCCGCAAACACTGCAAGCGAAAATGGATGAAGTGCGCCACGGGTTCCTGGCGGCAGGTGCTCATTATGTGCTGGAGCGCATCACCGACTTGCCGGAAGTGATTGCACATATCAACGAACGATTGCAAAGCGGTGACAGACCGAGTGCCCAGCTTGTGCCCCAGCACCCGTACTTGCTGCTGACACCCGGACCGCTCACGACTTCGCCAACAGTCAAGCAGGCGATGCTGCGCGATTGGTGCACATGGGACAAGGACTACAACGAGCTAGTGCAGGATATCCGCACACGGCTGGTCAAGCTGGCTACGAGCAAGCATGAGGAATACACCGCCGTTTTGATGCAAGGCAGTGGTTCGTTTTCCGTCGAATCGGTCATCGGCTCGGTCATTCCGGCAGATGGTAAGCTTGCGGTCGTCACAAACGGCGCCTACGGCAACCGGATTGTGCAGATGGCGAGCATGTACGGGATTGCCACCGCTGTCGTCGATTGCGGCGAAGTCGGACAGGCGGATGCCGGCCGGCTGGAGGATCTGTTGAAGCAGGACCCGGACGTGACACACGTCATGGTTGTACACTGCGAAACGACGACCGGAATGCTCAACCCGATCGAGGAGCTGGGTCGAGTTGCGAAAACATACGGAAAAACCTATATCGTCGATGCGATGAGCAGCTTTGGCGGCATTGCCTTCGACGTGGCGGAATGCCAGATCGACTTTATGATCAGCAGTGCCAACAAATGCATTCAGGGTGTGCCAGGGTTCGGCTTCATCCTCGCACGCCGCGATGAATTGGCGAAATGCAAGGGGCAGGCGCGCTCGCTTTCGCTCGATCTGTACGATCAATGGGAAACGATGGAGCAGCAAAACGGCAAATGGCGCTTCACCTCACCGACGCATGTGGTCCGCGCCTTTTACCAGGCATTGCTTGAGCTGGAGCAGGAGGGCGGCATCGAAGCACGCCAGCAGCGCTATGTGACGAATCAGCGGACACTCGTTGAAGGGATGAAGCGGGTCGGCTTTGAGGCTTTGCTGCCAGCCGAGTGCCAGTCACCGATTATCACATCGTTCCTCTATCCTGAAAGCAAGACGTTTACCTTTGCGGAGTTTTATTCGCGCCTCAAGAAGAACGGATTTGTGATCTATCCAGGCAAAATTACGACCGCTGACACGTTCCGCATCGGCAACATTGGCGAAGTGATACCTGCGGACATGGAGCGTCTGGTGAACACGATTGAACAGCAGCAATTCTGGCGATAAGCCATCATCCAACGGGAGGACACATCAGATGAAAATTTTCTGTTTAGGCGGAGCGGGCAACATTTGTCGGGAGGCCGTGCTCGATTTGGTTCAGCACTCGGAGTTTCAGACGATTACGATCGGAGATTTCAATGAAGAGGAAGGCCGCAAGCTGGTTGCATCGCTCAACGACCCGCGCGTCGATTTCGTCAAGGTAAACGTGCGGGACCATGCCGCGACGGTCGCACAAATGAAAGGCTACGACATTGTCATGGACGGTACGACGATTACGTTGAACGGCCTGTCCACCGCCTGCATCGCCGAAGCGGGCTGCCACGGCGTCAACCTGAACGGGTTTGGTGACGAGGATGCGTCTGACGCGATTTTCAGGAAAAACGGCAAGACATGCGTTCCCGGCTTCGGCATGACCCCCGGCGTTACCCAAATGATGGCGATGCATGCCGCCAACCAGCTCGATGAAGTGGATACAATTCGTGTGAGCCACGGTGCGTTCCGTCCGATTGCCTTTTCCAAGTCGATCACGGAGACAACGACGTATGAGTATGATCCGAACCTGCCAGGCCGCGTCGTCTATGAAAACGGGGAGTTTATCCAAGTACCCCCGTTCGCGCGTCCGCGTGATATTCAACTGCCAGAGCCTTATGGCTTGACCACCCAATATATCATTCCGCATGCCGAGACGAAGACGTTGGCCAAGGCGCTTGCCCACAAGGGAGTCAAGCTGATCGAGGTGCGCGGCACATGGCCGGCAAAGAACATGCAGCTGGTACGTGCCATGTACGATTGGGGACTGCTGCGCAATGACAAGATTACGGTGAACAACACAGAGATTGGCATTCTTGATTGTATTGCCCAATACTTATATAATTCGAAAGAAGGCAAAGAAACGGAATTGTATGGATACTCCTTGCATGTGGAGGTAACAGGCAAGAAGGACGGTCGTGCGATGCAGCATACGCTGACGCATACGCACCCCGCTTCGGACGGCTCTGTTCCCGGCTGGGAGAAACTGAGAGCCTATACGCGGAATGTCGGTATCCCGATGGCGATTGCAGCGGAGCAGCTTGCGCGCGGGACCGTTTCGCAAACCGGTGTCATCACACCGGAAGACGCGTTTGACCCGGCGGTTATTTTCCGCGAATTGGCAAAGCGCAGCATCCTTGTCCATGAGGAAGTAAAGCCGCTGGAAGTGTAGTCCAATCAGGTTTCGTGATATACTAATCAAAAGGAATAAGCAGGTAGCGCTAGCCGGGAGGATTGTCTCGTGTCATTAGTCGGGGAAGAACGTAAAGAGTATATTTTGGAGCAATTGCATACAGCCGGAAAAGTGCGTACGAACGATCTGGTGGAAAAGCTGCAGGTTTCCTCGGAGACGATCCGTCGCTATCTCGAAGAGCTGGAGTATGAGAACAAGTGCAAGCGCGTATACGGCGGCGCCGTCAAAATCAATCTCGATCGGGAAGAGCCGTCCCTGTTTACGCGAGAAATTTTGTACGCAGAGGAGAAGAAGCGCATCGGACGGGTCGCGGCCTCGCTTGTGCAAAACGGGGATATTATCGTCATTGATGACGGGACAACCTCCTTGCAGATGATCCACTTTCTTGGCAACAAAAAAAATCTGACGATCATCACCAACTCCGTCACAGCCTTGACTTTGTTGGTCGACAGCGTGAACAAGGGACTGCTGGACTGCGAAATCTACTTTATCGGCGGCAAGGTGCAGCCCAAGCATTTCCGCATCACCGGATCAGTCGCGCAGGATATGCTGGAGAACTTTTATGTGGACAAAGCATTCGTCTCGATTGACGGAATCGTGCTGAACAAGGGAATCACCAGCTTTGATGCGGAGCGGGCGCTGATGGTGCGCAAGTTCATCGATCATGCGAAGCAAAGCATCGTACTAACCGACCATTCCAAGCTTGGCTCAAGCAATTTGTACAAAATCGCCGACCTGAAGGAAATCGACATCGTGATCAGCGATGTGCCTGCACCAAAGGACTGGGTCGCCCAGCTGGACGCCAAGGATATCGAGTGGCTGGTTGGCGAGTAATCACACTCAATTATGATCATAACCACGGACCTCTGCCAAAACATTGGCAGAGGTTTTTTGTTGGCCGGTTGGAATGAAAGCTTGGCGCAGTCAAGTTTCTTAATCAACTAACGAAAACAGGCTGCAAACCCGATACAGATAAAGGAGTATGGTTGTACATAAGGCACAATGAATGAGATGGGGAGGAAACGTAATTTGATTCGCAATCGGGTCGTAGCAGCAGTATTTCATCTGGTTTTGGCAATGGCCGTCATCGCCAGCGTAATGGTCGGCAATGCGACAACGACGATGGCTGCCACGGGAGAAATCACCAAGCTGGTTCTCTCCAAAAACGAGCTTTCGCTGGAAACCGGGGACTCCGCTTCCCTGTCGGCAACCGCGCTGTATGAAAACGGTGCAAGCGAGGATGCCACGATCAAGACGGAATGGACTTCCAGCGACAGCTCCGTGGCTTCGGTCTATGCGGGAAATGTGACCGCCAAAGGAGAAGGAACCGCGACCATTACCGCTACCTATTTGACGAAGGTAGTCGTGGTCAATGTAAAAGTCGTAAAAAAGGTCAGATCGCTCAGCATGGACAAACAGAGCATCAACATTCGCAAAGGCGCGAAGGAGCAGATCAAGCTGACCGCAGTTTACACAGACGGCATCACGGAAGAAGTCACGACCAAGGCAACCTGGACTGTTGACCAGTATGCAATCGCATCGGTCATCAACGGGGAGGTTGTCGGGATGGGCTCCGGAACGGCAACGGTAACGGCCAAGCTCGGCAGCCAAAGCGTCACAATCCCGGTTAGTGTCGAGGTTGTCAGAAGGCTCGATCCGGGCAAAACGACCATCTCTCTCCCGGTAAAAGGGTTTGAAGATGTCGCTCTGTACGCAACCTTTGCGGACGGAACGGTAGAGGATGTGGCGGCAAAAGCGGAGTGGGTAAGCGACAAGGACAGCATAGCCGATGCGATCAACGGAAAAGTCACCGCATATGGCACCGGTGAAGCGGTCATTACCGCCAAATACGGGACAAAAACAACGACAATCAAGGTTGAAGCGGGCATCTCCCGCCGTTTGGATGTGGACAAAAAGAGCTTGTTCTTGAAGGTGAACGGAACTGAACAGCTCGAACTGACCTCCACGAATGCAGACGGGAACGGCGAAAAAGTAACGGACAAAGCAGACTGGACATCCGCAGACGAATCGGTTGTGTGGGTAAGCAAAGGGAAAGTAACAGCGCTGAAATCCGGAGAAACAACGATTACAGCTTCTTACGGCGGTAAATCCGTAACGATCATCGTGTACGTGGATGTGCCGCGAAAGCTGGAAGCGAACAAGCAAACCGTCTCCCTTCAGCCAGGTGAGACCGATAAACTGACACTGTATGCGTATTTCGAGGATGGACGCAAGGATGAAATTACGCAGGATGCCGAGTGGACAACAAGCTCTGCTGCGGTGGCGGAGGTACGTCAGGGCATCATTACCGCAATCGGAGCCGGCTCCACGACGATTACCGCGAAGTACGGAAAGCGTCTTCTAACGATCCCGGTAAATGTGGGACTCGTCAAAAGTCTGACCGCTGACCAAACGAAAGTCGTGTTGGCGAAAGACAAAACGAGCAAGGTGAAGGTAACCGTAGAATATGCGGATGGCTTGAAAAAGGATGTCACCGATCAGGCAACGTGGGCAACAGGACAGGCTTCCGTTGCAACGGTCGAAAACGGCCTGATCACAGCGGTTGGCTCCGGGAAAACCACTGTAACGGCAACGTTTGAAGGCAAAACCGTCTCGATTGCGGTAGAGGTCGATCAGGCACAAACGCTGTCAGCGAACTACAAGCTGATCGTAATGTCCACCGGTGAAACCAAACAAATCGTCATTACGGCAGTTGCTGCGGACGGCAAATCACGCGATGTGACGGAAGAAGCAGAATGGGTATCAGGCAACCAGCTTGCTGTAGAAGTAACCAAGGGTCTCGTACGCGGACTGGCAAACGGAAAATCAACCGTCATCGCCAAATATGGCGGACAGTCGATTTCCATTCCGGTTGAGGTCGGCATCGTTACGAGAATGGATTTGAACAAGCGATTCCTCAATTTCAAAACCGGTGATACGCTGTATCTCAAGCTGACCGTCACACTCTCCGACGGATCGACGAAGGATGTGTCGGCCGATGCAGAGTGGAAGACGGGCAACTACAAGGTAGCCGATATTGACAGCAAGGGGCTGGTCACGGCAACCGGTCCGGGAAAAACGAATATCACCGTTCGGTACGCCAACAAAATGATGACCGTGCCGATTGAAGTAGACGTGCTGAAATATCTCAAAACCGATGTGGTCAAGGTGGAAATGAAGGTAGGGGAAACGAAAAAAGTGAAGGCAACGGCGACCTTCACCGACGGGACCGAAACCGACATCACGATCCCTGCGCTCTGGACCACCTCAAGAATTCTGGTTGCCGATGTGAAAGACGGCATTATCAAAGCGACGGGTCAAGGAACGACAACCATCTCCGTCAGCTATGCAGGCAAACGTACGACGGTCGTCGTGATCGTCAGACCGTAACATGATTGTCCCGAACGGTTCGTATACATAAAGGAAACGGACCGCTCGGAGGAAACGATGATACTGTTGGAAAAAGCAATAGCGATCGTAGTGGGATGCTTTATGGTCGGGATTGGCGTAAACGGTTTTTTGGTCCCTCATCATTTGATGGACGGCGGCATGATTGGTATTGGCCTATTGGCCAAGTATTACTTCACGCTGCCTCCGGGAGGGATCATGCTGCTTGCCAGCCTTCCGATCTACGGGCTTGTGTTCCGCTACGATCGCTCTTTGTTTTACAACAGCTTTCACGGTATGCTGCTTTCGGCTTTTTTTATCGATTGGCTCAGTTTTTTGCGCGGGGTGTTTGAACTGTCAATTGCAGCCGCATCCGTATTCGGCGGCGCATTGATCGGCACGGGTATCGGGCTGATGCTCGCATACAAAAGCAACACCGGAGGAACTGACCTGCTTGCCCAATTTGTCGCACGAAAAGTTCAACTCCCTGTCGCGCTGTTGATCTTGATCATTGATGGCATGATCGTCACTTCATCCTTTCAGACGATCGGGCTGTTGCGGATGTTGTATTCACTGCTGACGGTTGTGAGTGTGGCGATAACAACGCATTATTTTAGCCAGGTTGGCACTCGGTAAGGCTTTAGTGGAGGGAGAAGCGTAATGATTAAATGTGAACCCGTCAGATCAATCGGCAGATTCGTTGGACTCAAACGTTTCGTGAAGAAAGGCCAGTATATGTTTCCAGGAGTTTGTCGATGCATACGCATTGTTTTTGGCCGTCCCACCATTGAGGCGGAGGCGAGTGGTCGGAATATAAGGAAAACGGATTCCATGGCCCGTATTTGAATAGGTCAGATGTTCAACCCTGTGAGGATATCGGTATGTTGCCAGTCTTGAGACGATCCGTTCACAATGGAATTGGCTAGGCCAATAATGATCATCGTTTGAAGAGATAAGCAGGATCGGGCATGTTAAATGTTCAACGCGAATCGACGCTTCTTCCATCATCTGTTCATCCGTTAATCCTGCTGCATGAATGTGATCAAATCGTTCTCCATTCTTGATGCAATCAATCGCAATCCGGCATTGCTCTTCAGTCCACTTCATAAAAGGCAAAGGTGTTCCCTGATAGGACCAGGATGATTGCGGTTCATATTCGTGAGAGTCGTTGGACGCATTCCAGGCACCAATCGAAACAACAGAGGTTGGGCTGGATGCAATGACAGCCCTTATTTCGGGATAAGCGACTCCCGCAACGAGTGAAAGTTCTGCTCCTTTGGACCGACCGAACAACGCGATCTGATTGTCCCGAACATGCTCATTGTGTTTCATCCACTGGATTGCTTGTTGAACATACTCTAACGGAATGTTGCGGATACCATCAGGTAAATGCTCAAAATCAAAGTAAGCCAAAGCAAGCGTTGAATATCCGTGCGATGCAAAAAGGGCAGCGAACTGGGAACAAGACGCCAATCCCCCTTCACTTCCTCCCAGCACGATAATTCCGGGCCGAATTTTTTGAGGATGGAAAAAGAAACGACCGACGATTCCATTCTCCAGAACTTCTGTATGGTTGATTTCCGGGGAAAGAAAATGTCTGGTCAGCGTCGCTTTGGCGAATATTTGCCCTTCCGTTTCAGCTGTGATGGTTACCGTTCCAAAACGTGGGGAAACCGGTACTTCAGATAATTTGCGTGTCGCTGGAAACTGTAATTTCGTAAGATCCATGGACCACAACAACCCCATAGCGTCTATATCGTCGTATGTACCAGAGAGAGGTGCCTGATTTGCGATGTCAATGCTTCCTGAAGAATCCGCTTGAAAAGTAGCGTATGATTCGGCTTCAAATTCCCCGCCTAACATGCCACTATCTTTGGCGCGTACCGTAACCAATTGAGAGGGGCGCAACCCTGATATCGTGATGGCTACTTCCTGATCAATCATAATTTCATGAGGATAAATATTGATCGTAGGCGACAAAGAAATCAATCCTTCCATATTTGAATAACAATATTTTACATCAAGGGTGTTACGTTAATTTTTGAACAAGTAACGAACGTGGAAACATACAGCTATTAGGGAAAAAGGAGAAAACAACGAGGGCCTTTGGGACACCCTTGCCGAGGCGGAATGGAAAAAGCGGAACACGCTTTTGCGGCCAACGTGTGCCGCTTCTTCGAAATGCTTGTTTTGGCCGCAGTTCCGCTTTTGGAATGGAGCCGCCAGGGATGACCCCAGATGGTGTCCCACCAGCTCGGAGATGTTTTCTCCTTTTTCCCTTTCCACCGAAGCTGGAAAACCACCAACTTTTTATGCAATTTTACGATAATTATGCAAAAGTGCATGATTCCCGAACGAAATCCTCCGCAATCAAAATAAAAAAACATCGAAAATCTCAACATTTCAAGAAATCGGTCCTATTTGGCATCATTCATGCATACTATTGAGGAGTAAAAGCAAGGAGGTATGCAAAAATGAATTTTGAATATCTGTTCGATGAAACAGAAAAGCCACTTACTCGCTACGTCACCTTCGTCACCAAGAGCAACCGTTATGACTTCGGCCTGTTTCATACACAGCAATTCAACGGCAAAAGCATCGTCGTTTCCTTGCAAAATTTGAAAGCGGCCCTGATCTGCGCTGATGATGTATCACGGAGCGATTGCTGGATTAAGAAGCTTGAGATTGCTTTGGAAGATGTAGAAGTGGTGAAGGAGTTTTTCAAAAACAGCCTGAGCCCTGTTGATACACTAATGGCACAGTATTAAAAGCAAGCGGGAGGAAAACATGGTTATCACCTTTGAAGTGGTAAGCAATTGCACGGGAATTATTGAGCATGTCATGAAAAAAGAGTCGGGCTATGTATACGAGCGTGAACCACTTTGCGTCGTACGAACACAAGAAGGCAAGCTCGTCGAAATCACGAGCCAGTTCAGCGGCTATTTGAAATCCGTAAAGGCCGCCCTCGGACAAAAGGTAACGCCGGAAACGGTGCTTGTGCGGCTTGAAGAAAAATTTTCGCGTCTGGCAACAAGCAGCGATTAGGAAACACAACCGAACAAACAGAAAGCTCCGGGGCGACAACTGATGCCCCGGAGCTTTTGTCGTTTATTCCTCGATGCTGATGATTGCCATGTCGGAATAGTTCTCGTTCTGTGCATAATCGACGGTGTAGAAGCCGTACAGGTAATCGCCCGTTGGCAGTGGAGCGAATTCGAGCAGCAGATCGGTGCCGACAACGAATTCCTTTCCTTTGTCAAAGCCCTCTGCGCCTGTATTTTCATCGAAATAGTAGTAGAGCGGCGTGATTTTGTCTCCTGCCTTCAACTGGATCAGGTCTTTGTCAGGAACCCCGGTCTCTTCATCGATCCCCGGCCAAGCCCCGAGAATCTCTGTTTCACCCGTCTCATCATCGTACAACGCCATGATGTCAACGTCCTCTCCGTTTAACACGGCCGGAATCGCATACTGGGTGAATTCCTCGTTTTGGTCGGAGATGAACAGGGAGACGAACTGGCCGCCCAATGTAGCACCCTCGCCGGCAAAATAGCCTTTGATCGTCCCGGTCGACTCATCGAGTTCAACGTCATAGTTGTCGATTCCGAGGATTTGCACCTTGCTGTCTGAGCCGGGGGCGTAGCGGCCAACGATGCTGTATAGCTCGTTGATGCCGGAAACGTCCTTCGGATCGATTTTTACCTCGTAGACGGTTGGCTCTTCCGGTTGGGCCGGTGTCCCGGGCGTTGGGCCGGTTGGCGGTGTTTGCGGCTTCACTTCTGTCTGCTCAGGCTTGGCCTCGACAAATGTGATGGGCTTGTTGTTGCCGAGCAGCCGATCTGCATAGGCATTGATGAACTGTTTGTAGCTTACGGAAAAGTTGTTCTTTTGGTAGATCGCCAAATTGTCCTTAAAATTCTCCTTGTCCTTGGAAGGGAAATAGATGGAGAGACCTTTGGCATTCGGCTTGGCCTTGCTGGTAATATTGTAAACAACTGCCTGCTTGACCGCGTTCATCAAATTGGTCGCTTGCTGCTGGTATTTCGGGGACAAATGCTTGGCGACGTCGGCCAGGTCGGCCATATCCGTGTTGCCGCCATGAGCGCCGGCGCTGCCATAATCCTCTGCTTTGTACCGGGCGTTGGACACCCATTTGACTGTCTCTACGTTGTTTATCCCGGTGGAAAGAACCTTGACCATCTCATTGAGCGCATTTTCCACGCCCGCAACCTTGGCGAGGTTCACGACCGAAAGGGTAATGCTGTCGTCTGTCCCTTCTGCCTTGGCCTGCTCGCGGAAATGGTTGGCAATCGACTTGCCCAGCGCTTCGCCAGTCATGGCGGTGTTTTTGTTCAGCTCCTGCAGGACAGGGGTATAGTTCCAGCCATGGCCAGGCTCCAACTCCTCGGAGGCAATCAAATAGTTTGCGTAAGGCGAGACCATTTTGGCTGTCTCCAGATTGGCCATCAGGCACGCGTCAAAGCCGATCGCTTCGAGCTTCGCTTTCGTTTTTTGCGAAGCGGTGGCGAGGGCGGTTTGCATTTCATCGAGCGTGAGCGAGTCACCGTTAAACAGCTCGTCCGAACCGAAACCGTGTACCGAGCCTGCACCATGATCCCACATGACGAGCGCGTACTTTTTGGCCGGATATTTTTGTACACCCCACGTGATGAAGTCGGACAAGGTTGCCGGAGCACCCATGCTGCGTTTGCCGACTTCGCCGACGAGCTGCATGTCGCCTTGCTTGACCAGCCAACGCTGGTTTTTGGCATTGCTGATGTGTTCGAACGCCCACTGGTTCGTGCCGCCTGTTTCAACCACAACGTTCACCTTGGCGGTTGAGCCGACCTTCATCATTTCTTCTAGGTCGGATGAGGCGGCAGCCCCTTCACTCTCCAGGTCGGACCCGTTCATGTAGACCAGAATGGTGTAATCCGCGGGACCTGCTGCCAGCGACGGCTTTGCCAGAGCACCCGCACCAGTCGCGGCAAGTGTCACGGCAAGCATACTGTGAAACCATTTCATAAAAGCTCCCCCTACATTAAAAAATGAATAATAGTGAATCAATGATGAGTTTACAGGAGCGGGGGAGAGTTGAAACCTCCCAAAAGATAGGATTTGCGGAAAATGTCCCTTTCGGCTATAAGGATTTCTAATCATCAAGATAAGGGATCGGTATTTTCCTTAGCTACTCCTTTTGTACTAGAGTAAAGACATAAGCGACAGAAGGAGAGAGAACGATGCAAAGGGTGTTGCCTGGAATCGGAATGACACTTGTGCTGGCACTGCTGGCGCAGCAATTGGCCCGCTTTTCGTTTTTAGCCGTGATGGGACAGCTCATGATTGCGATCTTACTCGGCATGGCCTTGCGTGCAGTATGGAAAGTACCGCGAGCCGCACAACAAGGGATCGCGTTTTCAAGCAAAAAATTGCTTCGCGCCGGCATTATCCTGTTGGGCATGCGGCTCGATTTGGCGGAGATTATCCAAGCGGGTCCAGTTGTACTGGCGCTTGCGGCGGGCTGTATCTTGTTTGCCATCGCGGTGGTGTACGGGATTTCCCGTCTGTTCAAAGCCGATCCACAGCTGTCCATGCTGATCGCATGCGGAACAGGCATCTGCGGGGCAGCGGCGGTTGCGGCTATCGCCCCGCAAATCAAGGCGAACGATCAACAGACCGCGATAGGAGTCGCGACGGTGGCGGTGCTTGGGACGATTTTTACCGTGGTGTATGTGCTGGCGTATCCGTATCTCGGATTCTCGCCCGACCAGTACGGCGTATATGCGGGGGCTACACTCCATGAGATTGCGCATGTATTGGCAGCTGCAGCACCTGCCGGGAGCGGTGCGGTTGATACGGCAATCATCGTGAAGCTGATGCGCGTCATTTTGCTTGTACCGACGGCCATTTTGATCGGGGTATGGTTTGGACGGCGTGAACAGAAAATACGCTCTGCGGACGAGGTTCAGATCGGTTGGTGGAAGCGACTGCCGATTCCGTGGTTCATTTTCGGATTTTTGGCGATGAGCGGCGTGCATTCGCTTGGGATCATTTCGGCGGAATGGGCCGCACACCTCGTGTCGCTTGCCTATCGGCTCATGGGGATGGCGATGGCAGGAATGGGACTCGGCGTTGATATTGCCGCGTTTCGCAAGCACGGCGGCAAGCCGTTTGCCGCCGGACTGATCGGATCGATCCTGCTGTCTGTGATGGGGTATGTTTTGGTAGGGATGTTCTGGGCGTAATACGAGGAGTTAGATCGATTTGGCCTGGCGGATTAACTGGCAAAACATCTCCATCGCTTTGCTCAAAACGACTGTGCTTGGAAGAACGATGGAAAAGCGGCGAACGACCCGATACTGACCGAGAGGAAGCGGGGTGAGTTCGCCGTTTTCCAGCTCCTTGCGAACGATCCAGCGTGAGAGCAGCGCAATGCCAAGATCGGCAGCTACGGCTTCCTTCACACCTTGGCTGCTGCTGAATACATAGGCGCGTCGGGGCTGAAGCTCCATTCGCTCCAGCAGCTGGTCGCTGTATCGCCGTGTGCCCGAACCGCTTTCCCGCATAATCCAGTTTTGATCTTTCAACAGCGCGGGGGTCATCCGTTTTTTTCCTGCTAACGGATGGGTGGGAGAGCAGACAAGCAGCAGTTCATCGTCCATAAAGGGATCGATCGACAGCTCTCCGTGTTCGACTTCCCCTTCAATCAGGCCGACGTCAATGCGATTCTCCTTGACGGCGTTCATGATTTCCCCTGTATTGGCGATCATCACTTCGAACTCAACCAGCGGATATTGCTGTGCATATTGGGCCAGAACACGCGGCAGGACATACTCCCCGATTGTGAAGCTTGCCCCAATGACCAGCCGTCCCTTCACCGTGTTTTGCCTCATCAGGATTTCTTGCTTGGCATCCTCGTATAGCACCAGCATTTTCTTGACACGATCATACAGCAGGTTGCCCGCTTCCGTAGGCTTTACCTGCTTGGGAGAGCGATGAAACAGCTTCCCGCCGAACTCATTCTCAAGGTTTTGGATTTGCAGGCTGACCCCCGGCTGTGAGAGATGAAGCAGCTCAGCAGCACGTGAAAAGCTTTTCTGCTCATAGACGGTTGCAAACACCCTGAAGCTGTCAATACTCATGGATTTTTCATCCTTCCGAACTTCATTTCATTCCTTATAAAATTCGCTTCCTTATGAGCATATCCTGTCGAACACTTTTTATTTGTCGAATGAATATCGTTGGTTATAATACGAAGAATAGCACGTATTCATAGGGGGGCATCTTTATGCCATTGGTTCAAACAGATGTCAATTTAGTCGGTCGAACATTGGAGGATGACGTATTTACCAGCACGGGTTCTTTGTTGTTGTCGACGGGAATGACGCTTACTACCGTACACATCTATTCCCTCTTGCGAAATGGAATTTTTTCGGTACGTGTATCTTTGCCTGAGCAGAAAAATGACAGCGCTTACATGAGTGTGGTCACCATTGAGGGACAGCTCGAAAAACTGTCCTACGATCATGAGACAGCGGCAAGCTATGTGAAAGCGATGGAACTGACGAAGGGCTTATTTGACAAAGTGACAGAAGATTCAATTCCTTCCCTGCGAGAGTTCGGTCAGGCATTCTTCCCGGTTGCAGAGCAGGTGTTGAAAAGGACCGGCATTTTCCGGCCGTTGTATGCGCTGGAAGGGTCGGATAGCTATACCTATCGACATTCAATCAATGTCGGCATGCTTTCGGCGCTGATCGCCAAGCTGATGAACCAAAGCGATGAGGATATCATTCTGATTGGACAAGCAGGTTTTCTGCATGATGTCGGTAAAATGCTTGTGCCCAAGGAAATCTTGATGAAGCCGGGCAAGCTGACAAAGGAAGAGTACGAGCAAATGAAAATGCATACGGTGTATGGACACGAGCTGATCGCCAAAATGGAAGGGGCACCGGACATGTTGGCGAAATGTGCGCTTATGCACCATGAACGGATGAATGGTACAGGCTACCCGCTGGGGTTGAAGGGTGATGCGATCCCGTTCGCTTGTCAAATCATCGCGGTCGCCGATCAATTCGACGCCATCTGCTCGGATCGGGTGTACAAAGAGAGAACATCCCCGTTTGTAGCAGCACAAATTTTGTGGCAATCTGCATGCGAGGGGCACCTCAATCCGGAAATCGTCACCAAGTTCGCCCACTATATCGTATCTCTCTATGCCGGGAGTAAAGCAGTGTTAAACACCGGGGAAGAGGTCGAGGTCGTCTTCATTCACAAGGACGAGCCGATGCGCCCGTTGGTGCGAAGAGGAGAGGACTTCTTTGATCTCCGTTCCCATCGGGTATGGGACATTGAGAAAATGATCGTGTAATCGCTGCGTGAACCTCCGCAATCCGTGCGGGGGTTTTTTCGTGAAAAGGAGGGAAGCAGAAATAAGAATGGCTGCAAGAGAGGCTGCACAGCAGTTTATGAAAGATTATTTTGCA